>JANWYZ010000008.1 GCA_025054895.1 bacterium
CTCCGAATACACCTTGCTGGCGGTGTCGAAGCCAAAGGAGGCTTCGATAATCTCGTTCTTCATGTCGCCGTCGATGGTCTTGGGCACGCCGATGATGCAGGTAGACGCGCCTACCGAGCGCAGATACTCAGCCAGTACAGCAGCGTTCGTGTTGGAGTCATCACCGCCTATGATGACCAGTCCGTCCAGCTCCATCTCCTCGAAGTTCTTCCGACACGACTCCAGCTCTTCGGCTTTCTCGATCTTGTCGCGCCCGGTCATTATCATATTGAAGCCGCCTGTGTTTCGGTACTGGTTCACGAGGTCGGCGGTGAGCTCGATGTACCTGCCTTTGATAACGCCGGCTGGTCCCTTCAAGAAGCCGTATACTTTGCTATCGGGGTTCGCCGCCTTGAGAGCATCAAACACACCTGCAATGACGTTGTGTCCGCCAGGCGCAGGTCCGCCTGAAAGCACCACGCCTACCTTGAGCGGTCTGGTAGCGAGGTTACCCTGACCTTCCACCAGCGTGGCGATGGGTTGTCCGTAGGTATGTGGAAACAGCTTGCGAATCTCTTCCTGATCTGTTGCTGGTTCGGTTGGCTCGCCCAGCTGCACGGCGATATTGCCCGTACGCAGTGCAGGAGGCAGTTTTGGCTGGTAGGATGCTCGTGCTTGCTGTAGGGGAGATTTGCTATCTGTCATCGTTATCGCCTCTCCTTGTTCACGCTGAGTCAAGTATATCTTACAACACAAAGCGCGAAAATGCTATAACAGAAGCAAAAGAAGCTCCCTCTGCATAGAGGGAGCTTCCCGACCCTTCCAAAAGGGGCTATTCTTCGCCTATTAGCAAACCATACGTCCCGTCCTTGCGCCGGTACAACACCCGCACCCCTTGTGTTTCCATGTCCAGAAAGACGTGGAAGTCGTGCTGTAGCATCTCCATTTCCATCGCCGCTTCCTCGAGTGTGGAAGGTTTGAGAGCGAACCGCTTGATGCGCGCTACGCGGAAAGGAGGCGTCTCTTCGCCCGGCTCTGGCGCAGGTTCTTCGCCTGTCGCTTCCAGAGTCAACATAATCTCTTCCGCATGGAGCATGTCCTCGCGCTCGCGCTTTGCCAGCGAGCGGAATCGCTTGCCCTTAAAGCGCGCCAGCTGTGCTTCCAGCTTGTCTACCACACGATCTATAGCGGCGCGCAGATCACTTGTGCTATCCTCCGCCCGTAGCAGAACGCCGTCGCCGTTGAGGGTAATCTCAACCGTGTGTCTACCCCGAACTTCCTCGTGCACAACCGATGCATTGCGGAAGCTTTTGAAATGCCTCTCCAGCTTGCTGATCTTCTTCTCTGCATACTCGCGCACCGCGGGGGGAAGCGAACCTTCCATGTCACGGAACTGCACTTGCATAGCTCAGCCTCTCATCCACCTGTAGTGTCAAGGCGACCGTTGCCTTGCCTGTTATACCTTATTATAGGTGTAGTTCGCCAGTGGTTGCAGGGAAACCTCTGTGGGGGAGAATATTTGCGAAACAGCGGCTGCTTGTCTTCTGTCTGTACAGCGGAATACAGGGCATACACTCAAATGGGCAACTTGCACGTTGCTTTCTGGTGGTGAAGCCATCCTGTTGTGCGCTGTTACCACAAGATGGACACTTTGCTACCCGATTGAAGTCGTGGGTTATGATGACAACAAATCCGCTTTCACGGATTGGAAGGGGTAAGAGCAACTGGCGAAGGTAGATTGTTTCCACCACCACCCACTACTTCAGCGATATGGGTTTGGGTGTTTGCAACTGAGCAATTTTGTAATATAATACAGACAGGCGAGTATTTCACTGAGGTGAAGGAGGGAGTAATCGCATGAAGCTGAGGTTGTTTGTTAGTACTGTATTAGCGTTTGGATTGATGGTGGGCGCGATCGCAACCCCGAAGCATCAGGTAACCTTCCTGAAGACCTATCCATCGGCAAAAGACAGTGCCGTTGGCAAAGCGAAGTGTACCATTTGCCATGTGAAGGGCAAGGAGCTCAACGTGTATGGCAAAGACATGCAGAAGGCGATGCAGGCAAAGAAAACAAAGGACCTGACTGCTGACCTTCTCAAATCCATCGAGAAGCTCGATTCGGACAAGGACGGGGCTGCCAATGGTGATGAGATCAGGGCGGGGACCCTTCCCGGCGACCCCAAGAGCAAGCCGGGTAGTTAGCGATGTTGTTCTATCGCCAATCGACACAAAACAGGAGGAGTAACTACATGGTGAACAAGAGCAAGTTGCTGGTAAGCACCGTGCTGGCATTTGGGCTGATGGTCGGCGCGCTGGCGACGCCCAAAATGCAGCCGTTGTTCAACAAGACCTATCCAGTAGCCAAAGAGAGTGAGGTCGCCAAAGCGAAATGCGCGGTGTGCCATACGAAAGGGAAGGAACTGAACGTGTATGGCAAGGACGTGCAGAAGGCGATGCAGGAGAAGAAAGCGAAAGAGCTAACCGCCGACATTCTCAAGTCCATCGAGAAGCTCGATTCGGACAAGGACGGCGCCTCTAACGGCGATGAGTTGAAGGCGGGAACTCTTCCCGGCGATCCCAAGAGCAAACCTGCCTGAACTTCGTCTGTGCCGACAGGTTGCGGCGCCGAGTGCGGCGCCGCGCTTTTATTATCCGGTACTCTGCATTGCAGCGGCAATACCGGCAATACTCAGCAGAATGGCGTCGTGCCACGCGCTTTGCGGCTCGCGTTGTGCATGTTTGTCCCAGAGGTCCAGCAGAGCCAGTTGCAGTTTGCTGAGGGGCATCACCGCCGGGTTGCGTAGCTGCGCAGTGCGCTGTATGACCCTTGCGTTTTGCATCAGCTCGTCCTGTTCGGTAATACGCAGTACCCACTGTACGGTGCGCTGGTACTCCTGTTCGATAAGGGTATGTAAACGCTCTCCCAGCTCGTGCGGCTGTACGCGGGAGGCGTAGAGCCGTGCGGTAGGTAGATGCGCTCGCACCAGCTCCAGCTGCGCGTTGTCGATCACCATGCGAAAGAAAGACCACTGTCGATACATTTCACGAAGCAGAGCCAGATTCTGAGCGGATTGGGAACCAAACCACTCCAGCGCGCTGCCTACCCCGTACCATCCGGGGATCACGTAACGGCTCTGCACCCAGGCGAACACCCATGGGATGGCTCGCAGGTTCTCCAGTCCGACGATATCGTCTCGCGGGCGAAAAACGGGGCGTGAAGCGATAGGCAAGCGACTGATGTGGGAAATAGGCGTCGCCTGCGTATAGAAAGCCCAGAAATCCGGCTCCTCGTATACCAGAGCGCGGTAAACCTGCAGCGAGTGTTGCGCCAGCTGCTCCATTGCCTCTTGCCAGCGGCGCGGGATGCGTCGTCGAGTATGCCCTGCGGTTGCCAGCAGTACCGCGTTAGCAATCTGCTCCAGGTGGCGGTGCGCAATAGGAGCCAGACCATAGCGGAATGACACCACCTCGCCCTGCTCGGTAAAGCGGATACGCCCGTTCATGCTACCGGGCGGTTGCGAAAGAATCGCCTGATTCGCGCGACCGCCTCCGCGTCCGATGGTGCCGCCGCGCCCGTGAAAAAGGCGAAAGTCCACTCCCGCTTTGCGGCATGTCTGTGTCAGGCGCGCCTGTGTTTCATGCAGCGACCAGTTCGCAGCCAGATAGCCGCCGTCTTTACTGCTGTCCGAGTAGCCCAACATGATTTCCTGAAAGTTGCCACGCGCCTGAAGGTGGTGACGATAGGCGCGGTTGGCAAAAAGCTCACGCATCAGCGTATGGCAGGTCTGCAGGTCGTGAATGGTTTCAAACAGCGGTACCACGTCGAGGTCGCTCTCCATTTGCCCGTCGCGCCAGCGTACCAGTCCTGCCTCTTTCGCCAAAAGCAGTACCTCCAGCACGTCGCTGATGCCATGCGTCATCGAGATAACGTATGCCCTTACCGATTCGCGTGAGATATAGCGCAGGGCGTGTTTGATCACCTCGAATACTTGCAGTACCGAGAGAGTATGCGGTGTTCCCTCCCACTCGCGCGGCAGGAGCGGGCGGGTGCTGCACAACTCGCGGGTCAGCAGACGCACTTTTTCCTCCTCGGGCAAGTCAGTGTAGCGTACACCCGGAGGCAATACCTGCGCCGCTTCCAGTATCTCGTCCACTGCCTTTGCGTGTTCGTCGCTATGCTGCCGGATGTCTAACGTTGCCAGGTGGAAGCCAAACGCCCTCACCTGTGCGATCAGGTTCGCAAGGCTACCTTCGTCCGCCAGGACGCCCGCGCGGTTTTCACGCAGACTTCGCTGCAGCAGCAGAAGGTCTGCCAACAACTCCTGACTGTTCTGGTAGGCTGGGAAGTGGGCAACGAAAGAAGGTCCCTCAGCGTGGAAATCGGTCAGAGCGTCCAGGTGCTTCAGGGCGGCTTTGAGGCGCACGGCGATGAAGCAGAGTTTGAGGGCGTATGGTTCGCGGGCGTGGCGGCGCAGGATATGTGCGGGTAAGGCGATATGTTCTTTGTCCTCCTCCAGAGAGAGAAGCAGCTCTTCGCTGGCGGGTACCAGGCGCACGCTTTGTGTGAGCTCGTGGCGCAGGTCGTACACTCGGCGCAGATAGTGCTGGAGCCCTATCTTCTTATGCATCAACAACGTCCACCAGGTCACCTCTGGCGTGACGTTGGGGTTGCCGTCGCGGTCGCCGCCCACCCATGAGCGATAGCGGATGAAGGGTGGTATTTCAAACACAGTGCCGGGGTACGCCTGCTTCAGCGCGGAGCGCAGGTCGTCTACCAGCCAGGCAACCACGTCGAGGATGGTATGCTGGAGGAAGTACAGCGCGTTACGCACCTCGTCCTGCGGCGTAACTGCAGTGGAACCGAACTCGTCTGTCTGCCACAGGGCGGTAAGAGTGCGGCGCAACTCGCCCTCTGCCATACCCACCGTGTTCAGCGGCGTGTCCAGGCGGGGCGCGCCGGGCGGCAGGGCGCGGTCTGCCAGCAGCTGAGCCATGCGATACAACTTATCGAGCACAGAGCGACGACGCGCTTCGGTGGGGTGCGCGGTGATAGTGGGGCATATGTCCAGCTGGTACAGTAGTTGCTGCATCTGCTCGGCAGTAACGCCGCTCTGTTTCAAACGCCATACCGCCTCGCGAATCGATTCCGGACGAGGCACGGCGGTCGCCTGCGTTTGTCGTTCGCGGTTCACGCGGACGATCTCTTTCTGCTCCACCGTGTTGAGCAACTGAAACAGTACGGTATATGCTCGCAGTAGCCGGTGTACAAAGTGAGGCTCTTTCAGCTCAGGAATGCGCTCCATCAGCACAAGAGGGTCTTCCGTTTCAGACTCATGATAGAGCTGTCGGGCAATGCGAAGTAGATGGTCGCCTTCTTGCTCTTCCAGTACTTCCCCCAGCAACCTGTCCACCAGTTCGATATCCTCACACATCGGCGCCGACAGTCCAGTGCATCTCGCCGACAGTCCAAGAAAAGGTTCCATATATCCCTCCGGATGGTCTGCCCAGGCTGATTTGATATTACCACATTACGGACAACCTCCGAGGTCGTCCGTACAACAGATTCTCAGCGCCCCTGTGGATGCGACGAATCACCGTCTGGGTTGACGGAGAGCCTACTCCACCACTATCTGCCCCGGCGTTCCTGCGAAAGCCTCCCCAATCACTGCCGCGCAGGGTGTCTGGTGGACTCGTAGGGCATCCAGCAGAGCCATAACACGTTCGCTCTCAACCGCTACCACCAACCCGCCCGAAGTCTGAGGGTCTAATAACACGTGCTGCTTTGCCAGCGGAACACCCTGTGCAAACTGCAGCGAGCCTCCCACGTACTCGCGGTTCAGGTCGCCGCCGCGCGTGGTGTTGCCCTGCATAGCAAGGCGCTCTACATCGGGCAAAAGGGGAATCTGCTGTGAAAACAGTCGGAACGCTACGCCGCTCGCCTGCGCCATCTGGTACAGATGTCCGACAAGCCCGAAGCCGGTGACATCGGTTGCGGCGTGTACGCCAACCTCCAGCATCGCCTCCGCTGCGCCGCGGTTGAGTGTTGCCATCACGCGAATAGCTTCCTCCAGCGCATCCGATGGGCACTCGCCGAACTTCGCCGCGGTGGTAATGATGCCCGTACCTACTGGCTTGGTAAGCACCAGCAGGTCGCCCGGTCTGGCTCCTGCGTTGGTAACCACCTTCTGGGGATGCACGATTCCTGTGACCGCCATGCCGTACTTCGGCTCCGGGTCGTCCACACTGTGCCCACCGACAATGACCACGCCTGCCTCTTGCGCCTTGTCATAACCGCCGCGTAAGATGTCCGCCAGCATCTCAGCCGGGGCGACATCTACAGGAAAGCAGACCAGATTGAGCGCGGTGAGCGGTGCACCGCCCATCGCGTACACGTCGCTAAAGGAGTTTGCCGCAGCAATTGCGCCGTACCAGTAGGGGTTATCCACAATGGGAGTGAAGAAATCTACCGTTTGCACGAGCGCCAGGTCCTCACGGACGCGGAACACTCCTGCGTCGTCGCGGGTGTCGATTCCCACTAGAAGGTCAGGATGGGCGATGTGTGGAAACTGACGCAGCACCTGCGCCAGCTGGGTGGGTCCCAGTTTACTCGCTCAACCCGCGCAACGTACCTGCTGAGTTAACCGGAAATGTTCTTCCTGCATTGCCAGCTTTCGCTCCGTACCCCTTGTCACAGGCTGGAAAAGTGTGCTAGCATTATACTCGGCTCTAATTCGTACAGTCAATCTGGGCATGGGTGCAGGTATGGAGAGAGTGGAGCAAGTTGGCGTCTTGGGCGGTGGTCAGCTTGGGCGGATGCTGGCGCTGGCAGGGTATCCGCTGGGCATCCGGACGGCGTTGTACGACCCGGAGCCTGCTGCGTGCGCTGGGCAGGTAGCTCCTCTGCTCAGCGCGCCCTATGATCACTGGCATCTGCTACAACAGTTTGTGCAGGACAAGCAGTGCATCACTTACGAGTTCGAGAACGTGCCCCTGCGCACGGCACAGTGGTTAGCGGAGAGAGTGCCTGTGCGTCCGACGCCCCGCGCGCTGGAGCTGTTTCAAGACAGGCTCTCAGAAAAGCGCTTTCTGCGTGATAGCGGGATACCGGTGCCGCGATTTGCGGAGGTGGATATTGCGAAGCCGCTGTCGGCATTGGAATCTGTAGGATGCCCCTGTGTGGTGAAGACGCGCCGTTTTGGCTACGACGGCAAAGGGCAGGTTGTTGCTCGCTCGGAGGAGCAGTTTCTGCAGGCGGTTCGGTTGCTACAGGCGCAGCCGCTGATCGCCGAGGAGCTGGTGCCGTTTGACCGCGAGGTGTCGGTGTTGGGGGTGCGTTCGCTGGACGGGGAGGTGGCAATCTATCCACTGGTGGAGAATCACCACCGGGAGGGTATCCTGCGCCTTTCACTGGCTCCCGCGCCAAACGCCTCAGAGCAGGTGATTGCGGCTGCACAAGAGTATGTGACGCGCCTGCTTCAATCGCTGGACTACGTAGGCATTGTGGCTATCGAGATGTTTCAGGTTGGCGAGCAATTGCTGGCAAACGAGGTCGCTCCGCGCGTGCACAACAGCGGGCACTGGACGATAGAAGGCGCAGAGACCAGCCAGTTCGAGAACCACCTGCGGGCGATTTGCGGTTTTGCGCTGGGCAGCACCGCTCCGCGCGGTTTCAGCGCAATGGTGAACCTGATCGGCGAATTGCCTCCTGTTGAGAAGGTGCTGGCGATTCCCAACGCCCACTTGCACCTGTACGGCAAACAACCCCGTCCGGGCAGAAAAATAGGACATATCACCATACGCGCTGACAGCCCCGGACAGCGGAACAACCTGCTGGAAGAGGTTTTTGCTCTCTATCCCCCCGGGCGTGTATGCCCATCGCGCCCCCATTCCTCGCAGGAACACGCCCAAGGGTGACCTTATGTACGCCATACGGCGCGTCTATCCAACCCGAGTGTGCTATTGGGGCTTCGTACCTTGTTGAAGCAGGCGAGGCAGGTTCTGGTTTTTCGCGCGCGATTGCTCGGCGAGCCTGTGCTTAAAATCTACTACCTTCTGGTGTAGCTGGTCGTCGGAGGTCGCCAGAATCTGCACGGCGAGGATGCCAGCATTGCGCGCCCCACCGATAGCAACTGTCGCCACAGGAACCCCTGCGGGCATCTGCACGATGGAAAGCAGCGAGTCCCAGCCTTGAAGCTTGCTTTCTACCGGCACACCGATAACGGGCAGTGTGGTCACACTGGCAGTAATGCCCGGCAGGTGAGCGGAGCCTCCAGCACCTGCTATAATGACCTTTAACCCACGCTCGCGGGCTGTGCTGGCGTATTCTATCACGTCCAACGTCGTACGATGCACCGATAGCACCTTTATTTCGTAAGGCACACCGAACTCGTCCAGTACCTCTGCCGCCTGGCGCATAGTCGGCAGGTCGGAGTCGCTGCCCATGATGATTCCTACCAGCGGTCGAGACATACTTTCCTCCGTTAGCTGTGTATCATTCTGTCATCACCTTTGTAATCGCCTGCTCTCGCCAGCGCGGTTAGCTGCACCACTTCTTCCACAATCACGTTCACATCCAGCTGTTGGCGCAGCCCGGTGCGTCCGCGCAGCCGGTAAAACTCGCGTAACCGACTGACAGTTTGCGCAGCGTCCTGCGCGGCAGTATGAATCATCTCCATGTAGCGCTTCACCTGGCAATCGGCGGTCACCCGAGAGTCCTAGAAGCAGTTCGGTTAACCCCAGTACAGACGTTAGAGCATTGTTAAAATCGTGCGCGATACCACTTGCCATCTCACCCAGCGCACGCAACTGCTGTTGCAGGATTACCTGTTGTTGCGTTTCTTGAAGTTGCTGCATCGCTTCCTGCAACGCCTGGTGTGACCGCTGCAACTCCTCCAGCGCGCGCATACTCACGGTTGAGCCGTTCGCATTCTATCGCCTCTGTAATAGCGTTAGGCAAGCGCGCCAGATGCCCCTGCAGCACATAATCGCTCAACCCTCATAGCCTCCGATTTCAATCGGGGGAGGGATGCGCGAAATGGTGAAATCGTCACTTAACAAAGCACCAGAGGCAGCTCCACCCGGAATGCACTCCCCTCGTTAACCTGAGAAGCTACGCCGTAGCGTCCTCCCATAAGCATAGCGGCTTTTTTCACAATACTTAGCCCCAGCCCGACTCTATTTGAACCGTCGTAATGGCGATTTCCTGCTCGAGTTCGTACAGACAGTTGTCCACCAGCGGTTGCAGGCACACCGTTTGCATCTGAACTTCACGCTCAAGAAGTTGTCAGTGAGTATCGGGCAGTGGGACTTCGCTTTGCGCTGTACGCATCGCTAACAGGTAGAACACTCCCATCCCCAAAACCAGCGTCGCCAGCTGGTAGTTCGCGTCTATCTCGCCCACCACGAAGAAAGAACGGCTGGGGATGGCGGTCGTCTGATAGTTCGCCACCACAGCAGTAAAGAGGTTGTTTGCGGTATGCGCCCCGATTGCCAGCTCCAGTGTGCCGGAGCGCAACGTAATCAGTGTCCAGAAGAAACCTGCCAGGCAGTAGAGGAGCAGAAGCTTGACGAAGTCCACAGAGACCTCGGGGTTGGCGGCGTGAGGCAGGGCAAAGAGCACTCCGTTCAACACCGCCAGCAGCAACGGTTGTCGCACCAGGAGCCCCATCCCCTGTAACAGGTAACCGCGGTATACCAGTTCCTCCGATCCCGCTTGAACAGGTATCAACAGCACCGCTACCAGCAAGAAGGGTAAAACGCTTAGAGGTTCAGGGTTCGGCTGATACCTGTCGGGATGTAGTGTCGCCTCGATGACCGCCGCTATTGCTGCTATGGCGAGCCATACGCCAAAACCAAGCGTCAGGCGTTTCCATCCTATTCGCCCGTATGGCGTGATGAGCGTGAGTGCGGGCCTGCCGTGCAGTAGCCTTACCACCGCCGCCACGGCGACCAATGCAGGCGCAAAGCTGAACAATAACGCCGCGAGCAGTAGCAGGTCTGCGCGAGCAGGGTCTGCGCCGCCAAGCAACAGGGGTAGGGTAAACGCAATCTGTCCCCCTGTCCAGCTGGCGAAGATGACCAGCACCCCCGCCGCGTAGCGCCACCACTCGTTCTTGCCCTGACGGGCTACATCCAGAAAAGGGTTTGATTCACCCAATGCTGATTAGCTCCTTTGGAAATCGCTGGCAGCCTTTCAGCAGCCCGGCGGGAGCCTCGCCCTCCAATTCGCCTGTCATTCTGAGCGCAAGCGAAGAATCTCAGAGATGCTTCGCCTTTGGCTCAGCATGACATGGAGACGGCTCGGACGGAGCCTCGCCCTCCCTGCCCCTATCATGTAGGGGCGCACAGCCGTGCGCCCCTACTCATTCCGACGCCATCGGCGTCTTCTGCATAAACTCTAATGTTTCTTCCAACGAGCGCACGCCGGTTGTCGCCCCCAGTGCGGTCACGCACAACGCGCCTACCGCGTTGGCGAACCGTCCGGTCTGCTCAAGGTCCCAACCTTTGACTACGCCTGTCAGGAAACCCGCCGCAAAGGCGTCGCCTGCACCCAGCGCATCTACTGCCTGCACCTGATAGCGCGGGATGGCGAGCTTCACGTCCTCCGTACGGATATAACACCCTCGCTCGCCCATTTTCAAGCCCACCACCTTCACGCCGTGCTCTAAGAACACCTGCGCGATGTCTTCGGGGTCCTGCTTGCCGGTAAGCATCTTTGCCTCTTCGATGCTGGGTATCATGTAATCCACGTAGGGCAAACAGGGCTTGACGGCGTTCATCCATCCACTGCTGGGGTTCCATACGGTGTCGAAGCTGGTGATAATGCCCGATTCTTTCGCCCTGCGCAACAGTTCCGCCGTCGGCTCGCCGTCGATGCCGGGCATCACCAGCGCGCCCGCGATGTGTAGCACCTTGCTCTGGCGTACAATGTCCATGTCCACATCGTCCAGATGTAAGGCGGCGTTCGCGCCAATGTAGTGCAGGAACGAGCGCTCGCCATCGCTGTGTACCATCACCATCGTCGCACTGGTAGCTTCTTTTTCATCGCGCTTGACGCCGCGCGTGTCGATGCCGTGCCTTTGCAGCACCTGCACCAGAAAGTCGCCGAACCCGTCATTGCCCACTTTACCGATAACGGCGGTCTTAACGCCAATTTTTGCCAGTGACACACCAGTGTTCGCGGCACAGCCGCCGCTGTGCAGCTCCATGCGCTCCACCAGATTCAGCCGACCGCGTTCGGGGTAGGTGTCTATCGGTTTACCGACTACATCGGCAACCAGAATGCCCAAGCAGGTGACCTCAATCATACCGCACCCTCCATTCTATGCAATATGTTGATAAGGAGTTGTCCTGTGGAAAAGAGGTGGCGACACGCTTCGCCACACGATGGAAATCGTGCAGCGACGGTGATGGCTAACTACCGTATAATAATCTGCGCCGGCAAGTCTCTCTGTTGCGGACCTCACCCAGCTGTTCAATGTGCGTCGGCATGCCATCTCTACTCCTCCGGCAGGCGAAACTGTTCATCAGGAATAATCTCTGGCTCAGGGGGCAGCACAATCACGCCATAGTTTATCAACAACGCGCGCGTCCAGTGCACCGTCGCTAGCGATACGAAGCCGGCATACATCAGCGCCGCCCCAATCGTGCTGACGAAGCAGAAGATTGCCCATGCTGCGATGATAGCGAACATGCCCGCGCTAAAAGGCAGGTTGCCTATCGTCAACAACAACGACCGGCGTAGCACCCTCCGCATCCAGCTCATGCGCGTCTGCTCCGCCGAGTACGCGCCGAACACGTGCTCTACCAGCAGGGGATACTGGTACAACAGGGCGGTAAACCACAGCAGAAGGATGTAGAGCACCACCACTCCGAACACGCGCAGAAGCAGCACATTGCTGAGCAGATACAATATCATGTTGAATGCGATCACAAGCGTCACGAAAGTTTGGACAATGGCTAACCACAACGTCTTCCACCCCAGCGCACGCCATGCTTCCACGAAACAGAGCAGCGAAGGTTCATCGCGCGTGGCGATACGGTAAGCGAGGTACACACAACCCATCCACACTTCGGAAAGTAATATCGAACTGAAGAACACAGCTGCCAATTCCAGCAACCCCACACGCCGCCACAGCGCCAACACAGATATCCAGAACGGCAGCGACGCTGCAAACCACAGCAGACTGCTGGCAAGCGTCAAGCCCAACCGGTCGTAAGCGTCGTTTGTAGCGTTGCGCAACGCTTTGAAGAAGGTAATAGTGGGTGAAGCCGGTTTTTCCATCTCCTTCTACCTGACGGGCGGCTTGACGGTACCCTGTGGGATAATGTTCTCAGCGGTAAGCAGCACCACGTCACACCACTGCACATAGGGTTTCGCACCTTCTGCAGCGCGATTGACCACTCTCAATTCAACGGTATGGAAGCCCGGTGACAGCCTGACCGTGCCCATGCGTATCCAGCCGAACCCCTCGCCGTAGCCGCCGACAGACACATTGCTCTCCGCAGGTTGTGGGGCGTTGTCATCCACGCTCCACAGCAGGGGAGAGCTGCCCTCAGTATGACACGCCACCCACAACGTATAGTTGCCCTCTTCCCGCACGGCGAAACGGTAACGCAGGAAATAACCCCGTGCCGGTGGGTCGTTGAAGTTTTGCAGCCGAACGAGCTTCCCTCCACTCGCCCAGGGTTGCTCGACGATCTCATCGAAGTTGCTCTCATCCGCCGTTTCCGCTTCCATCCACAGATATTGCGCTACCCGCTGGATTATCTCGTTCAACGCCTCGCTGGCGAGCAGATAGGCGGTATATACCTGACCAGCCCGGAGGTTGTCACGCGCTTGTTGCCAGCGGAAACGCGCCGTACTCACATCGGTACGACGCGACTCGGCAAGCTTGATAAGCCTTGCCAGCTCGTTAATAGCATCCTCTGCCGCTTCTACCGGAAACAACACGCCGCTATTCGTAAACACCACCGGCACGTTTGGCAATCTCATCGAAAAGTTACGCCCCTTGCCGCTGATTTTGACCGGCGTGCCATCAGGCAGTTGTGCGGTGAACACGCGGGGTTCGCTCAGGCGGAAGCTAGTCGCGCGTTCGCGGTCCACCGCCCACATCACGTACTGCTCCCCCGCCAGCGTGCTCAGCTGGTAGGCGCGGTAGTTTTGCCCCACGTTGACGATGCCCCCCTGCCGCACCGACGGCAACCACCACACGTCCCCCGGCAACCGCTTGACTTCGCAGATACCTGAGGCGGATATCGGGAAAAATAGCACCCTTGGCGGCTGTTGCCACTCCGCCCGCGCCAGGGCGGATTGCTGGAAGGCGCGTAGCCACTGCAGAACAGTGGCGTCTGCAGTACCTTCGTTCAACCGGAAGAACCAGCCCCGACTGCCCGCCTGGGCGAGGGTCTCCGCCTCGCTATACAGGCTCTGGCTATCCGCGTAACCCTGTTTGATATCATGCGTTAGCATGCTTAGCAGCCATGATGGACGCACGCACTCGGTTGCCTGTCCCATCGCAGGCGCCATGCTTTTCAGTGCCAGATTTGCGCCGCGTTCGCCTGTTACCACCAGCAGCCCGTCTGTGCCCGGCTGGTTCTGGGTATTTACATACACCGGATGAAACCTCTGCCAGCTAAGCAACACCGGTACATCGGCGACGTGCCGTTTTAGCACTGTTGCCATACGGTCCGATGCTTCTTGCAGAACCTCTCGCCGATACTGGTTGAGGTCTCTCCAGTAAGCGCAACGGCTCGCTTCTACCCGGCGCAGGTTGCCCGTCTGAAGGTCAAGCAGCTGTGAAATGCCTTTTTGCCCGCGCCAGAGCGGAAGCTGACGCGCGGCGTCCGCAAAGGACTCCAGATCGCGCTCCGAGAGCGCCCACGCGCTCATCAGGTTCTCGATGGTCTGGTACTTGCGCGACAGGAACGCCTCGAAGCCCAGGCGGAACATCGCCGACGTGGGTACGATACCTTCGTCTTCTAAGGGTAGCGTCCAGCGCCCAATCGGGTCGACAAAGAAGCGAAGTCCCTTCCCGAATCGTACCTTTCCCAGTGTTTGCAACACTCCGTCGCGCCAGGAGTCGTATCCCTCCCATACATCGGGTACAAACCCACCAGCGTCCGCCAGTGGGCGATGCGGATAGGCAACGATGACCGCCATGACCCCTTCCTGCAGCTGTAGCGGTAGGCGTCCTACGCCTTGCCCTACGCTTACCCGCGAGACGCCAAGCACGCTGTTGTCGTGTGTGTCCACTACGAAGGTCAGTGCATGGTCGGCGTACGGCGCACGGAAGATAACCACACCGCTCTGCGCAACGTTGGCAATGCGGTTGGAAGCTGGCGCTACCACATATCCCTGAGCGATGGGCAATCCCGCTTCGCCCAGCGAGATCCCGTAGCGCAAATTGCGTGTTTCTAAAGCGTCCACAAGACGTTGCCAGCGTTCGGCTGGTATCACAGCTGCTGAGTCGTGAGGAACGACGCACACATCACTTATTCCCGTCTGAGCCAGCGCGTCCAGAAGGCGTTCGTCGCGCTGGAGGTCGGCTTCCGTTGCGCCAACCCGCAACGACTGTGGAGTAAACCATACCCCGGCGGGCAGATAGACCTGCCCATCCCAGCGCAGGCTATGTGCGTCCGTAATCTGCCAGCGATGCGTACCGCCGTCGCGGTCGGTGAACACGCCTTGCCCGACTGTCAGCCCCTGTGCATACAGCGGCAGCACAAGGCTTTGCGATACAATCCACACCGCCAGCATCGCTGTAGTGATTCGTGTCATGGTTGCCTGTCCTTCGGTAGTGTATCAAACCGCTGTCATGCTGAGCGATAGCGAAGCATCTCTCTGTAGCGAGCAAGCGAGATTCTTCGCTTCGCTCAGAATGACAAGAGTAGTATCATAACTGTCAGAATGCCAGAATAGCGCAAAACCTTCCCGTGTCATGCTGAGCGCCAGCGAAGCATCTCCTTGTGGCAAGCCAACGAGATTGTTCGCTCCGCTCAAAATGACAGGATAGCGCAAAACCTTCCCGTGTCATGCTGAGCGCCAGCGAAGCATCTCTGACTACGCTAAGCCGAGATTCTTCGCTTGGCTCAGGATGACAGGAGGGTACGACAGAGCGCGACCCCACAGCGGCTAAAAACAAGCCACGCAAGTCACCCGTTACGCTTTCTCCGCATGCGTTCGAACTTCCTGCCAAAAGGGATTCTGCTATCCTGTTGCGAACCATACCATAACAGGGCGTCGCCATGATCGAGATTCAGGAAGCTTCGGTGACATACCCCAATGGTGTGCATGCGCTGAGGAACGTCAACCTGCGCGTGGAGAAGGGGGAGTTTGTGTTTTTGGTGGGAGCAACAGGAGCAGGCAAATCCACCCTGCTCAAGCTCATCACTCGAGAGGTGCTGCCCACGCACGGTAAGGTGATAGTTGCTGGACGCAACGTCGCCGAGATTCCTCCCCACGAGGTACCCTACTATCGCCGCATGATGGGTGTGGTGTTTCAGGATTTCGGGCTTTTGCCGAATAAGACGGTATGGGAGAACGTAGCCTTTGCGCTGCGGGTGCTGGGATTGCCCCGCAAGGAGATTCGCAAGCGCACCGCCAATGCGATTGACCTGGTGGGGCTTCTGCGCCGTTGCGACAGCTTCCCCGCCCAACTCTCCGGTGGCGAGGCTCAACGGGTCGCTATCGCCCGTGCCATCGCCAACGACCCACCCCTGCTGTTGGCGGATGAGCCAACAGGCAACCTTGACCCGGATACCTCGTGGGATATTATGCAGCTGCTCAGCCACATCAATATCCGCGGCACCACCGTGCTCGTTGCCAGCCATGATAAGTATGTGATCGACCGGATGCGCAAGCGCGTGGTCATGCTGGAACGAGGCACTATTGTCAGCGATGTTGCCTGTGGGGTGTACGCGCATGAACCTTAGCCACATCGAGTTTCTGGTAGAGGAAGCTGTGGTAAACCTGCGGCGCAACGGCTTGATGACGCTGGCGGCTATCGGTACGGTTGCGCTTGCACTGGCGGTTTTTGGCGGCTTCGGGTTGATACTGTGGCGGCTGGAACGTCTGGCGAACAGCCTGCCGCCCAAGTTCGCTATCGATGTGTTCCTGAAGGATAACGTCTCGCGCCAACGGGCGCAGGAGTTGCAAAAGCAGTTTGAACAGCACCCCGACATCGCGCAGGTGACTTTCAAGCCTAAAGAGCAGGCGTGGCCCGAGTTCCAGAGGGAGCTGCAGCAGGAGATTACCGCCGCGCTGCCGTATAACCCACTGCCCGACAGCTTCGTCATTCAGGTCAAAGAGCCGTCGCGTACAGGGGCAGTGAGCGCGTGGTTGAAAGGGCTGCCCGAAGTGGATGCGGTGCGCGATGCCAAAGAGGAAGTGGACATTATCCTGTCGGTGGCAACGGTGGTGCGCTGGATAGGCATTGGCGGAACGGTTTTGTTGCTGATTGCTACCAGCGTGATTATTTACAACGCCATCCGTTTAACGGTGTTCGCTCGTCGGCGCGAGATACGCATCATGCAGTTGATTGGAGCCACGTCAGGCACAATTCGCACGCCGTTCGTGCTGGAGGGAGTGGTACAGGGCGTGCTGGGCGCATGGATTGCCTGTGGGTTGATTTTCGGCGTTTCTAAGATGGTATCGCACTTTGTGATGCGCAAGCTGGTGTTTATCGACAGTCTGGGTGGGTCGCCGATGCCTGTTTGGGTGGTGTTCGTGGCGCTCACTCTGCTGGGCGCGGCGATAGGGGGTACAGTGAGCACGCTCTCTGTCCGAAAATACCTGCAGACGGTGTGATGCAGGATTGGGGGTGTATCATGGGGTTACGAGGGGCATGGTTGCTTAGCCTTGCTATTGCATTGTGGGTGTTCTCCGCAGCGGTGGCGAAGCCGCCGCAGCAACCCTCTTCGAAACCCTCCAAGCCTGCTGCCAGCAAAGCGGAACTGCAAAAGAAGCTGGCAACCGTGCAGAAGCAGATCCAGCAAGCGCGCGCCGAAATCCGCCGTATTCGCAAGCGTGAACGCGCCGTCACCGCAGACCTGCTGGCTACCGAACAAGAGTTGGACGCCACTCGTAAGAGGCTGCGTATGGTGCGCGCCCGCCTGGGCGCTGTGCGTGTCTTGCAGCGCAAGACCGCCGCCCGCCTGAAGGAGCTGGAAGAACGTTTGCAGCAACGCCAGCAACTGCTTGCCCGTCGCGTGCGGGTCGCCTACCAGCAGGGCAACGCCAGCACGGTGCGTGTACTGCTCGGCTCGCGCGATGTGCATGACCTCATCAGCCGTTCGTACGTGCTGGGGCGCATTGCCCGGGCGGACTCGAGACTGGTGCTCGCTATCCAGCAGGATAAACAGGAGGTCGCTCAGGCGAAAGCGCAGCTCGACAAACAGGCGCAAGAGATTGCGCAGCTCGAGGCGGAGCTGGCGCAGCAGACCTACCACCTCCACGAGCAGACGGAAACCAAACGCGAAATCCTGCAGGACATCGCTCGCGACCGCGAATTGAAGGAGCAAGCGCTGGATGAGTGGGAAGAGGAATCGCGCCAGATTGCTGCTATGCTGCGGGCGATGGAGCAGACGCCGCGAGGACAGGCGCGTCTTGCCCGTCCGTTTCGGGGGGGGTTCATCCGCCCGGTCAACGGCGCGATAGTCTCCGGCTTCGGGATGCGCTACCATCCTATCCTGAAGGTCAATCGGATGCACAACGGCGTGGACATCGCCGCGCCACACGGCACACCGATTAAAGCCGCCGCCGATGGCGAGGTCATCTTTGCAGGATACCGGCGCGGTTACGGCAACACCATCATCATCGACCACGGGGGAGGGGTTGCCACCCTCTACGCCCACTGCTCTGCGCTGGCGGTAGGCGAGGGCACGACGGTGAAGCAGGGACAGGTTATCGGTTACGTGGGCGCAACGGGGTTGGCAACGGGACCGCATCTGCACTTTGAGGTACGACGCAATGGGGAACCGGTGAATCCACTGTAGGATAACCGCCGGAGCAGATGAAACCAATCAGAACAGTTGCTGGGCGGATTACAGGATACACGCGCCACGGGCTAGAACAGGCAATGCAACGCGAGGGGGTTGGTGTTCACCCTCGCGCCATATTAGATGCGGTAAGGAAGCCAAAGCAGGTGGTTCTCCAACCCAACGATAGGGTACAATATGTCGGTCAAGACGCAGTAGTGATCTTGAGTGGAACGGGTAAAATCATTACAACCTGGGCTACTCGCCGGGAGGGCTGCAGAGTGAAATAGGAGGGGAATTCATGTGAAGCCGCTATCTGGTCAGCAAATAGACCTGCTGGAAAAGGTCATAGAGAAACGCGCTCCCGCCCTGCAACCACTGATAGCTCGTCTGAGGATGCAGCCTTATCCTGCTGTAGTGCTATCTGATTCAGAGGTTCAAAGCCTCTCGCAAGTCGTGATTGACGAGTTTTGCGAAGAAGGACTGAACGCTGATGACGAGCCGAATGAGTACGGTGTGCGTCTCGATTGTCTTGCCGGCAGCCTCCTGCTGCGCGAAGGGGAGGTAGCGGAAGTACCCTTCAGCTCGGTAGGGCGGAAGTAGAGCGTTTCCGCTTCTCCTGAACGCGCAAAAGTTCCTTGCGCAGAGGACGCATGTTCTTCACAACAGATCCCACACCAGCCGTGCCAATATCGCTGCGACTACCCCCAAAAAGAACTTGCGGATAAAAGGGCTGCCGCGGCGCATTGCCAGACGACTACCCAACCAGCCGCCCAGCACATTCGCCGCCACAAACGGTATCGCGAACAGCCACTGCACATGTCCCTGCCAGCCGAAGGTGACCAGCGCAGCAAGGTTCGTTGTGCAGTTCAGCACCTTGGTATGCGCTGTTGCCTGGAGAAACTCCATTCCCAGCAGTGTGGTCATGCCGAACATCATAAAACTGCCCGTGCCGGGACCGAAGAAGCCGTCGTACACGCCCACCACCAGCGCGATGATGGCGGTAACCAGCTGCGGATGGTAACGGGTTGAGGGATTGCGCTGAACCAGTCCCAGCTCCTTACGTCGCCAGGTGTATACCCATACCGCGACAAGCAGCACCACCACCAGCGGACGCATTACCTCTGCGCTCAAGTATGTCGCCAGCCGTGCTCCCACTGCTGAACCAACAAACGCCGCCAGAATAGGTATGCGCAGAATGCGCCACTGCACGTGCCCACCACGTGCGTATTGCCAAGCCGCCACCGTCGTACCGCTGATGGAGATAAGCTTATTGGTTCCGAGCACAGTTGCAGGAGCAAATTGGGGAAACAGCAACAACAGGGCAGGAATCTGGATGAGCCCTCCACCTCCCACAATAGCATCGAAAAAGCCTGCGCCCAGCGACGCCAGGCACATGAACATTATCTCGGTCAGCAACCTGCTCTACTCCGCAAGAAATCACTTTTTCTTTATTTGTGGCGGTAGTCTGCCCACAACGAGTGGTTCTCACGCGCATTCACGCTCTACCTGACTGTCGGGCAACACTACACCAAAGCGGCTCCCTACGCCCCATTCGCTTTCCACCCACACTCGTCCTCCGTGTGATTCCACCAGATGCTTTACGATGGAAAGCCCCAATCCAGTGCCTCCCTTGGCGCGGCTGCGCGCCTTGTCCACACGATAAAACCGCTCGAAGATGCGCTCCAGATGCTCATGCGGGATACCGATGCCGGTGTCTTCCACCACAATTTCGCTGCCCTCTGGCGTCTTCCGCGCGCGAATGCGTACCTGTCCATCGGGACGGTTGTACTTAATCGCGTTGTCTATCAGGTTCCAGAGAATCTGCTCCAGCTGGTCGCGCTGAGCTGTGACCGCAAAGCCCTCCGGCACGTCCACAGCGACCGTTATGTGGGCATCCTCCGCCTGCGCGCGCAGCTGGTCTATCAAAGAGTGAACCACATCGCTCAGCTTAATCTGCTGGGTCTGGGGGATGGGGCGTGCTTCAGCTTTCGCCAGCACCAGCAGGTCGTCGGTCATACGGGTCAGGCGTTCGGTTTGCTGGACGATAGTGTTCAGGAAACGTTGCTGGATGGCGGGATCGTTTGGGGTATTGTCCAGTAGTGCTTCTGCGTTCGCGCGGATAGCAGCCAGTGGGGTGCGCAGTTCGTGCGAAACGTTGGCAACGAAATCACTGCGTATCTGCTCGAGCCGTCGCAGTTCACTGATGTCAGTGAAAACGGCCAGATAGACCGATTCTGCCGCGTGAGGGGAGGTTGGTAAAGGCAGGATGCGCACGAACACCATGCGCGACTGTGGATGATTCAAGCGGAGCTCCGCATGTTGGGGGCGCTGGGTTAGCACGCAGCGGGTAAGTAGCAGGTTCAGATCGTAGCACAGCGTGCGTTGCAACAGCGTCTGCCCCAGAAGCCCTTCTCCAAGCAGATGGAAAGCGGCAGGGTTCGCCAGAGTGATAACACCCTCCGCCGTGACCAGCATGACGGCATCCTGCAGGGATTGCATGGTATGGTGGAGGAGCAGACGATAATGTTGCAGCTCCGCTGAGGTTTCCTCGTATCGTTGACGAAGAGGCACGACCTGCTCCTCTGTACGGCGCAGCTTCATCACCAGCACCATGACCGCGATACCCAGAGCCAGCACCAGCAGCCATGGTAAAAACGCCGCCATGCCTCATCCCCGAAACTTGTAACCCACCCCACGCACGGTCAGGAGGTATTTCGGTTTGCGCGGATTGGGCTCGATTTTCTCCCGGAGCCAGTGGATGTGTACGTCCACTGTGCGCTCCTCGATATACTTCTCCTCACCCCACACACGGTCCAGCAGCGTCTGGCGTGAGAATACCTGCCCCGGATGTTCCATTAAGAACCGGAGCAGTTCGAACTCTTTTGGCGACAGCGAAAGCGGTGTATCCCCCACGGAGACCTCGTAGCGGTTGGGGTCGAGTGTCAGGTCGCCCGCTTTGAGCACCGCGCCAGCAACCGGGGCGGATGCAGAAGACCGCCTTAGCACCGACTTTACCCGCGCTATCAGTTCGCGCATATTGAAGGGTTTGGTGACGTAGTCATCTGCGCCGATTTCCAGTCCTACTACCCGGTCCGCTTCGCTCCCCTTGGCAGTGAGCATAATAATCGGGACGTTACTGCGCCTGCGCAGGAGCTGGCATACTTCGAAGCCGCTGCGCGTGGGCAACATCACATCCAGAATTATCAGGTCGGGGTGGTGCTCGTTGAAAGACTGCAGAGCGTCTTCCGAATCGGTGGCGGTAACGACCTCGAATCCTTCGCGTCCCAGTGAATACTGCAACGCATCCAGAATCGACTGTTCGTCGTCGACGACCAGGATCTTCATACTCGTCCTCACTCCTGCGCCTTCTTCTCCTGGAAGAGGAGGATGCAGGTTATTCAGCGATAATCTCCACGTTAGCACGAGGCACAACTGCGCGCTTGCCGTCTTCCAGTTCCGCCTCCAGCACGCGTACCATCGCGCCTGTGGGTATCTCTACCAGCTGCGGCGGTAAGGCGCTCACGGTTGCCAGTCTGCCAAAATACGGCTCGCGGATGATTCGCACATGGCTACCAATCTCCAGCACCTGCGCTTCAAAAGCGGCGCGGGGAAGTGGTTCGTTCGCCAGCTCGGGACGGGGTACAATCACTTCCGGGCGGATGACCCCTGCGCGAATCTGCGTCGCGCCGTTGATGGAGGCTGTTCTGCCTTCCAGACTACGCAGCAGGCTGAAGGTACGCTGCGCCATGCGAATCTCGCCAAAGCCCTCGGTAAGAATCAAAGTGAGCGGGATATCCTCATGCCCGGTGATAGCGACGCCGATGTCGTAGCCTAAAAACTCCACCAGATCGGTGTCCAGCGTGCCTCCGACCACGATGCCAACCACACCGACCTCGCCCGCTTTGCGCAAGGCTGCTCCCGAGATGAAACTGCCCCCTACAATCACCTTGCCTGCCAGTTCGTGGGTTATCATGTCGTCGGTAATGGGGTGTTCAGGGCTGTCCACCAGCATCTTGATTTCGCCCAGCTTCTCGCCGCCCACTCCAAAGATGCCCTGCACCAGCGAGCCGTGCGTCTCCACCACCACGCCTTCTTGAGGAATAATCTCCACCACTTTGCCCGCGATATACGCTTTCACTTCGAGGGGGGTTGGTTTCTCGCGAATGCCCACATGCCCGGAGACCTCGGATATCAGCTCCACCGTGCCATCGACAGGCGACTTGACCTCGCTGCGGAATAAGCCAAAAAGCCCACGTGACTCCGCAAGCACCGTACCTGCCTGTACGACATCGCCTACCTTCACTTTCAGCATTCTGGGCAGCTCATCGGGTTGCACACCCAGCTGTTCTGCCACGCGCACCGTTTGCATAATGCCCGGGATCTCTGCCCGGGCGACGACCGTGTCGGGCGTGACCTCCTGTCCCTCCTGCACCATAACCGTTCCCTTCAAAGGCAGCCGGCGCGTTTTGCGAATCAGAGCATGAGCGCTCACCGCCAGACCGGGAGTGTAAGCAGTGCCCAATACCGCAACCTCCAGAATGTTGACAATTTCACCGTATGCTAGTGTATCGTGAGAGAAGCACCCTGTCAAGTGAAAGGGTTGTGGTTGTTTGTTAAGGGTTTGTTATACACCCATCCTCTGTTACAATGGTAGATAGCCGCTATCGTGGGAGATACATGGGGCGCATGCGTTTGGACAGGTGGCTGGTAGAGCATGGGCTGGTAGAGAGCCGCGAGAAAGGGCAGGAGCTGATTCGCGCAGGCGCGGTGCTGGTGGATGGACAGCCGGTAACCAAACCTGCTACGCCGGTCAAATTGGAAAGCGTGGTCACCCTGTTACGTCAACCAAAGTATGTCGGACGCGGTGGCGAGAAGCTGGAGGCGGCTCTCCAGCGATGGAAGGTGAACGTGCAGGGGATAGTATGCGCTGACGTGGGCGCGTGCACGGGCGGGTTCACCGACTGTCTGCTCCAGCACGGCGCGCTCAAGGTATATGCCATCGAGGCAGGGCACGGACAGCTGCATCCTCGCCTGCAGGCTGACTCACGTGTAATATCACTGGAAAATACCGATGCCCGTAATCTCAGCGTGTTGCCAGAGCTGGTGAACCTGGTCGTGGTGGATGTGTCTTTTGTCTCCCTAAAGGCGGTGTTGCCCGCACTGTTTCGCTGGTTAAAGCAGGGTGGCGAAGTGTGGGCATTGCTGAAACCTCAGTTCGAGGCTCCGCACGCGACAAAGAGAGGTGTAGTGCGTTCAGCGCAGGTGCGTGAGCGCGTCTTGCAAGAGTTTGTGGAGTGGTGTCGAGCCCAGGGCTGGGAGGTGCTGGACGCCTTCGAGTGCCCGCTGGCAGGTGAAGAAGGCAACCGCGAGTTCTGGCTACGCTTGCGTGAGCAGAGACGTTTGTGATATAATTCCCTGTTGACGGAGGAAAGCAAGGAGCATGAAACGCACCTATCAACCGAATAATCGTCATCGGCGCAAGGTGCACGGCTTTCGCGCCCGCATGCGCACGAAGGACGGGCGTAACGTGCTGAAGCGACGCCGTTTGAAAGGTCGTCATCGGTTAACGGTATCGGATACCTGTCGCCATTTTGGTCCGGAACATTCTTAACGAGGAGAGCCTGTGCTTCCCCGCCATGAGCGTCTTCGCCGACGCAAGGATTTTCTTGCGTGTTACAATGAAGGCAGGGCGTATGCTCAGGCGCATCTGGTGTTGTATGTGCGCCCGCAGTCAGGCGGGCGCAGGTTTGGCTTTGTGGTGGGCAAGAAGGTCGGGAAGGCGGTGGTGCGCAATCGCGTAAAGCGGCGACTGCGCGCGGCGTGTCGAGAATGCTTGCCCAATTTGAGCGAGGGCTTCGATGCAGTGATCGTTGCCCGCAGGAACGCTGGCGAGGCAGATTACCATCAGCTGTTGCAGGAGATGCAGACCCTGTTTCGGAGCGCAAAGGTCTGGAAGGCGAGTGCGGAGCCATGAGCACGCCACAACCGACTCTGTGGCAGAAAGCTTTCGTGGGAATCATACGGCTGTATCAGCGTGTGTCTCGTTTCACTCCGCCCGTTTGTCGCTTCACTCCGACCTGCTCGGAATACACTGCACAGGCAATACTCGAGCACGGCGTGCTGCGCGGGACGTGGTTGGGTGTACGACGTATCCTGCGCTGCCATCCGTTCTCGCCTGGAGGATATGACCCGGTGCCTCCGCGTTTGCCCCGGCAGCATTGAATGGAGTTGTACGGCGAACACACGCCTCCGTAGCATGCGCGTCCTGCGCATGGCGTAATGGGCAAGACGCCCGTGCTACATGAGCCGGGCTGAAATGGGCGCGTGGGAACTTTGTTGCGGCGGATGTGTCGTTATACGCGGTGACATCCAGTAATAAAATAGTTTACAGGAGAGGTCTGTTCCGTTGAGAACCCTATCACTTGCACTACTGCTTCTGCTGTCGTGGTTCGCGGTGCCGGTTCTGGCACAAACTCCACAACCATCGCCCGATGCCGTGCTGCTTCAGGCGCAGCGCAATGAGGAGCAGGGCAGGCTTGCTGAAGCCGAGAAACTTTACCAGCGGGCGATTGAACAAGCGGGTTCCAGCCCACTGGCTGCTGAAGCCAAACTGCGCCTTGCTGCGCTATACATGCGTAAGATGGAGCGCTATGACGATGCGCTCAAAATCTATGAGGACCTCATCAAGCAGTACCGCGTGGGCGAGATTGCCGCTGAAGCCGCCTTGCGCATCGGTGAGCTGTACGAACTGCGGATGCAGAAAGCCACCAACGACAAGGAACGCGGCACCTTCGAGCAGAAAGCCCTCGAGTTCTATCGGCGTGTGGAAAACGAATTCGGCGGCACGGCAGTAGCCAAAGGGGAAGGTAAACGGCGGCTAGACGCTTTGCTGCGCCGCATCGACGAGCGCAACCGCAGTCATCCCGCCTACCGCTTCTGGGATATTCTGGTGGCTCTCACAGGCAGACAACCGTGGTTGAGCTACTGGGTGGCTATTGTGCTTTTCACGCTGATCGTCATGGCGCTGCTCACCCCGCTTCGGCTGGCTTGGTTCCGCTCCATTCGCGAGATGAAAAAGCTGGAGCCCGAGGTGAAGCGCCTGCGCGAACGATACAAGGGACAGGAACTGAACGAAAAAATCATGGAGATGTACAAGCAGCACAAGGTAAACCCTGCCGCTGGCTGTCTGCCCATGCTGATACAAATGCCCATCCTTATCTACCTGTACTATGCTATCCGTCTATACGAGTATCAATTTAGCAAAGGATACTTCCTGTGGATTAACCCGTGGATGGCGGAGAAGTTTCCGGGCATTGTAGGGGCGAACTTAGGACAGCATGATTTGCCGCTTCTCCTTCTATACGCAATTAGCCTGTATGTGACACAGCGCCTCACTCCGGTCAGTGACCCCGCACAGGCGGAGCAGATGAAGATAACCTCGCTGTTTATGACGATTCTCATGCTGTATATGATGTACACCTGGCATTTTCCATCGGCATTTGTGCTGTACTGGTTCCTCTCGAATATCTTGATGACCATTCAGCAGCTACATTATATGAAGCCGGAACCAATACCAAGCGCGCCCGCTGAAGAGGCGACAAAAACACCAGAACCCGTTGCTGCAGCGACTGCTGCTGGCAACCCGGCCAAATACCATCACGCACGCAAGCCGCGCCGCAGAAGGTAAACCAGGAGGGAAAAGGAGGATGGTGGAAGCGATGACTGATAACGCACGGGCACAGAGTGCAGAAGCTACAGGGCGCACCATAGAGGAGGCAAAGGAACGCGCCCTGCAGATGCTTGGCGCCACCGAACAACAGGTGGAATGGGAGATACTGGATGAAGGCTCTCGTGGTATCTTTGGCGTGCTGGGATCAACGCCTGCGCGTGTTCGGGCAACGCTCAAAACGGCGGTCCGACAGACTCCTTCGGAGGAATCGGAGCGTAAAGTGATGGCGGTGGTGAACGCCGCGCTGCGAGCTAGCGGACTGGCGGTGAAGGCGATTAAACGCGACAGCTACGACTGCTATGTAGAGCTGGAACTGGTGGGTCGGGACGCTCAGCGTTTCGCTGGTCCTCAACTGGACGCTTTGCAATACCTGCTGAACATCATCATCAACAAGCGTTATGACAAATTCACTCGCGTGCTGTTGGATGTGGGCGATTATCGTAAGCAGCGTGCGGAGAAACTGCGGCGGATGGCTCTGGAAATCGCTCAACAGGTGAAAGAACGCGGCGAAGAGGCAGTGCTTGACCCGCTCAACGCTATCGAACGGCGCATCATCCATCATACGCTGATGAACGATCCCGACGTTTACACCTACAGCGAAGGCGAAGAACCCGAAAGGCGCGTGGTTATTTCCCCGCGTAAACAGTAGAAATCGCCTATGTTGTACATCACCGGTCGCGTAAGAGGCGTGGGTACCGACATCGTAGCCGTTCAGCGAATCGCTGAAGTATGCGAGCGATACCCACGCTTTCCGCACCGTATCCTCACCGACGCCGAGTACGCCTACTGCCAGCAGGGCAAGAAGAGCTTCCTGCAACACCTCGCCGGGCGTTTTGCCGCCAAAGAGGCAATTATCAAGGCGCTTGGACACAAAGTTCCCTGGCGCGACATGGAGATATTGAACCATCCTACCGGTCAACCCTATGTGAACCTCACTGGCGAGGCGGCGGAACGTGCGCAGGGGGGGAGGATGCACGTTAGCATTGCGCACGAGCCTACCTTTGCCGTCGCGATAGCCGTCTGGGAGGGTGAGTAAATGCCGCTCCGTATCGCTATTCTTGTGTCAGGGCATGGGCGAGGCTCCAACATGGCAGCGATTATCGATGCCTGCCAGCATGGAGAGGTAGATGCAGAAGTGGTGCTGGTTATCGGTACGCGCAGGGAGGCGCCCGCCCTGCAGCGTGCTGCCGAAAAAGGTGTGCCTACCCGTGTAATCTCCCCGCGCAACCTCGGTGAAGAGGAGTATGCCCTGCGTCTGCTGCGCGCACTGGGTGAGGCGCAGGTGCATCTGGTGTGCCTCGCGGGGTACATGCGCCTGTTGCCCGTGGCGGTAGTGCAGGCATACGCTGGTCGGGTAATGAACATCCATCCTGCGCTACTACCCCTCTTTGGCGGCAAGGGCATGTATGGCGAGCATGTACATCAGGCGGTGCTGGAATCGGGACTGAAGGTCTCTGGTTGCACCGTACACTTCGTAGACGAGCACTATGACACCGGACCGATTATCGTTCAGCGGTGCGTGCCAGTGGAAGAAGGTGATACGTGGCAGACGCTCGCCGCGCGCGTGCTGGAGCAGGAGCATCAGGCGTACGTACAGGCAGTGAAACTATTCGCGGAGGGGCGTCTGCGCATCGAAGGCAGACGGGTGCACATTTTGCCGCCGAAGCCGTCCTAAAAAATCTGCGGGAAACCACTACACTGCGTGAAAACTGTGGTATAATAGTGTGTGGCAAGCGCGGGGGAGAGAAGTGCCCCTGCGAGGGAAAAATTTTTCCCTAAAAATCTTGCCGCAACCGTTGACAAATCGCGGGTTTGTGGTGTATATTATTATCCGCGATTGAGAGAACGGTAGCTCCTTGAAAACTAGGCAGAGGGCAGAAGCCTTGAGGTTGGACGCCAGGCGAAGGCTTTACGCCATTGATAATCCCTACCCTTTGGGGTAGTGGTATAGATTTTCGATGGAGAGTTTGATCCTGGCTCAGGGCGAACGCTAGCGGCGTGCCTGCGACATGCAAGTCGAGCGGGGGGAGGAGCTTCGGCTTCGAACCTAGCGGCGAACGGTCGAGTAACACGTAAGCAACCTGCCCCGAAGACCGGGATAACAGCTCGAAAGGGCTGCTAATACCGGATGTGCCCATGCAGAGGCATCTCTGTATGAGTAAAACCCGCAAGGGGCTTCGGGAGGGGCTTGCGGCCCATCAGCTAGTTGGTAGGGTAACGGCCTACCAAGGCGGCGACGGGTAGCTGGTCTGAGAGGACGGCCAGCCGGACTGGGACTGAGACACGGCCCAGACTCCTACGGGAGGCAGCAGTCGGGAGTCTTGCACAATGGGGGAAACCCTGATGCAGCGACGCCGCGTGCGGGAGGA
>JANWYZ010000090.1 GCA_025054895.1 bacterium
CTTTCGCCAGCGAGGAGCTGAGCGAAGATTCGGAAGCCCGACGCCCCAACGTGCAGATGGGCGACCCCTTCGCCGAGAAGCTGCTCATCGAAGCCACACTGGAGGCGTTGGCGACAGGCGACATCGTGGGCATTCAGGATATGGGTGCTGCGGGGCTGACCTGTTCTACCAGCGAGACCGCCTTCAAGGGCGGAACGGGCATGGAGATCGACGTGCTGAAGGTGCCTCGCCGCGAAGAGGGCATGACTCCTTACGAAATCATGCTCTCCGAGTCGCAGGAGCGGATGCTGTGTATCGTCAAGAAGGGGCGCGAGGAGGCGGTCGCCAGCATCTTCCGCAAGTGGGGTCTGAACGCGGTAGTCATCGGGCACGTCACGGATGACGGCATCCTGCGCGTGAAGGAGGGCGACCAGACCGCCGCCGAGTTTCCCGCCGCCTTCCTGACCGACGCCTGCCCGACCTACACGCTGAAGGCGGAGGAACCCGCATACATCGCCCGCCTGCGCGATTTTGACCCCCTGCAGCTGCCCGAACCCGATGACTACAACCACGTGCTGCTCGGCTTACTCTCCTCGCCGACCATCGCCAGCAAGCGGTGGGTGTACGAGCAGTACGACCACATGGTGCAGACACAAACAGCGTTGCTGCCAGGGGGCGATGCGGCGGTGCTGCGCCTGAGAGGCACAGGGGGCAAGGGCATCGCCCTCAAAATCGACGGCAACAGCCGCTACTGTTACCTGGACCCCTTCGTAGGCGGGATGCATACCGTCGCCGAGTGCGCGCGCAACATCTCCTGCACGGGCGCAAAGCCTCTGGCGGTGACCGACTGTCTCAACTTCGCCAACCCCGAACGCCCGGAAGTCTTCTGGCAGTTCGAGCGAGCGGTAGACGGCATCGCCACGGCGTGTGAAGCGCTGGGGACGCCCGTGATTTCGGGCAACGTGTCGTTTTACAACGAGACGCCCGACGGCGCGGTGTACCCCACGCCGACGATAGGCATGGTGGGACTGCTGGAGGACGTGAGCCTGCACTGCAAGACAAGCTTCCAGCAGGCGGGCGACAGGATAGTGCTGCTGATCCCTGAAGGCTGGCGTGACCCCCTGCAGGGCTTGGGAGGCAGCGAGTATCTAGCGGTGGTGCATGATGTGGAAGCGGGCGCGCCCCCTGCGTTAGACCTGGAAGCGGAGGGGCGGTTGCAGGCGTGCCTGCGCGAAGCCATCGGGGAGCGACTCCTGCACAGCGCGCACGACTGCTCCGAAGGCGGTCTGGCGGTGGCAATCGCGGAGAGCTGCATGATGGGTGGTCTGGGTGCGGAGGTCGTTCTGGCTACTGGGGAGCGCACCGACGCCGCGCTGTTCGGGGAAACCGCTTCGCGTATCGTGGTGTCCCTGCCTCCTGAAAACCTCCCGCGCTTGCAGCAGATAACGCAAGCGCATCGAATCTCAGTGGTGGAGCTGGGTAAAGTCATGGTAGAGAAGACGTTGCGGATTGCGGTGAACGGTAGCACGCGAATCGATATGCCGTTGGATGTGCTGCTCGACGCCTACGAGGGGGCGATACCGCGCTTGCTCCGCGCGGAAGGGGGAGCTTGAATGGCTACTGTGCTTGACGCTCTACCTGATGCCGTCCAGCGCATCGTCGCTGAGGTAAGGAAGTATCCGAAGGTAGTTGCCGTGTTCCTCTTCGGCTCGTGGGCGCGCGGCGAGCAGATGCCCATCTCCGACGTGGACATCGCTGTGCTGCCGGACCATCCCGAGAAGCGCGATGAGGGGGATATTGGCAGTATGTATTCGCCGGCTGTGGACCTGGCGCTGTTTCACCGTCTTCCTCTACGCATCCAGTTTCAGGTGCTGAAGAAGGGAAAGCCTCTGTTTGTGCGCGACGAGGAGAAGCTCTGGGCGGTAACCTATCAAGTGATGCGCCAGTACCACGAGATGGAGTGGTTCTATCGCAGGTATTTCGAGGAGGTTCTGCGGTGAGGCTTGCCGAGAGTATTGCTCGCTTCGAGAACCATCGGCGCAAAGCCAATGAGCTGAGGGAGCAGGATATTTCGAACTACCTGGTGTTCACCACGCTACGAACCGCAACTGACATCCATTCGTGCGCAGTTCCTCATGCGGCGAGCCATGGCAACAGCACAGATAGCAGGTTATGTCTGGAAAACCCATCCGACGGAGCCTCTTAGACCAGGCGTACCGATACCTCCTTTCTTGAAACTTCCCCCCACCTGGCGACCAACCGATTGGTCCTCCTGGACCAACAGGCGAGACCGGCAACGGAATATATCCCCCGCCTTACAGGGACAGACCTGGTGTGACGTAGTCCCAGGAGCTGTTAGTGCTTCCACTAACTGGCGGACCAACAGCTATCTCACCGCCTGTGTAGAAATGCCATTTGTACGGCTCGCCCGAAGCAGTGTGTCCGAATATGTTGATATCAATGTACGCTCTGCCACTCGGATCCACCCTGTTGACTGGCTCGTGCTCGCCATACAGAGACGGATGCTCGCTCAGCACCGCATCGCGCGAGAGGAAACGCCCCATAATACCGCGCCCACGTGCCGTAAACCCGCATCCAACACTCCCCGAAGGTGGTGAGGTCAGCAAGATAGGTTACCTGCTTCTCGTAGATGCTAACTACTACAAGGGAGTTCGCGATAGCTGTGCACACAGAAGGCTTTCGGAAAGCGGAAGCCCTTACGTAACCAGCAAGTCCTCGACGTTCCCGTTGCCAGCTGGCAAGGATCAATAGCACCAGCAGACAACCGACGGTTACTCCAGCAACTGATAGCCACATAGTGTAGCCTCCTGCTTCCTCCGTCGCCTTCCGCCAGTATGTGATGTGGTCTCACGACATAGAGTAACCCACGACCAACACACTGCTAGAGCGTCTCCCACTGATGCCAAGAGAAGCACGTGTAGCCTCTCCACCACGCGACAGCCAGTGCGAGAAGTGGAGCCAGGGATCGCCTTGCACACGCTCATCAAATGGCAGGTACGGCTGTTGGACGAATGATTCAGCGTAGCTGAGGATGATGCCCCACGGGTCAGAAACCTCGCCAATTTTTTCGTACCAGCGCAGGGCTATCTCCCGCGCCTCCATGAGGTCGTACGATTGCCCCAGCCGCAGATACGCCCACGCGCGCTGGAGCGGAACCATGTCGTCTGCAGTGCCTGATAGCCTCTCCACAGCATCGGCATAGCGCCTCAGGTGCGCATCGCACGCTGCAAGGTAGAATGTGATTTCGCTCTCTCTCCCATACTCCGCGAGGTATCGCTCACATTCTCCCTGGCACGCTGTCAGGAGCCCTGCGGAATATGCCTCGCGAATGAACTGTCTGCTTGCTTGCTGAAGCCGCGTCCGCACGTCAATTTCGTCACCACGCTGGCGAATCCATCCCCACCAGTCCACCTGCAACCTGGTATTCGGCGTCCCACACACCTCCCCCAGTAGCCAGCTGGCTTCTGGTTCCAGCACGGCAACACCGCGTATCCCTTTGGTACGCTTGGGCAAGAGTTCGTCCACCTGTCGCCAGAGGTCCCAGCCAAACCGTTCTGTGAGGAACTGCACGAAGCTACCTGCTGCAAGCGCGTGATCCCACAAGGACATCTGCGGGCGTACCAGTCCATTGTCAGATAGCCCGACCACTTCGGCGACCAGGGTATCGTCTCCAGCGCGTGCGAGTACCTCTACTAATCCTGCGGCGAAGGGAGAGTCATGTAGCGCATCGGAGAGCATAGCATCCGCGAACGCTCGACGAACCGCGAGGTGAAACCGAGTGGGGTCAGGGCTGTAAGTGATAGAGCTTGCATCGACGAAAACGCCCCACGGAAACCCCTGTGCGCATGGCAACAGCCTCCTCTTGAGCGGTGGATCAAGCAGGTAGACGGCATCTGGCGCTCTGGTGAGTGCAGGCAGATGTGTATCCGCGTAGTGAAGGACTTGTCCCAGCTCCTGCCTCAGCGTTTCCAAGGACAGCGCCTGACCCGCTCGCGCACTGGTGTAGATTTTCATCGGCTCCTCAGCGAAAAGCTCGATGTTCACACTTGCCCCGCGAAGCCAGCGACGAGCCTCCCTCTCGCTAAACCTCTGGCGGGTACTGATCATGCCGCGCACGTACAACATTGCTGCCTCTCCTCCTCCGTATGATCGATAGTGGCATGGGGACAGGGGCGCGCAGCATCGCCCCTGCAACAGTGCTTCACAGCCCCAGGTGCCACGGAGCAGGCCAGAGGTTATAGAGCCACTCGCCCGCCCTATCGTACCAGTGCTCTGGTATATGTTCGGAGATGTATTCTCCTATTTCCCAGCCCGCGGCGAAGACAGCCACGCAGGCACCAACTTTGCCCACACCCCTTACCCAAGGGGGTATTGAAGGAAAACGTATCTCAATCGGAGGGTCGATTTCAAAATCGAGCTCTACTAAACCAAAAATCTTTATCTTCCCTGATGGACCGATCTTAATCGCACGTAGACCACTCGGGTCCACGGCATTCACGGGGTCATCTTCGCCATACAGATACCGATTCAGCGACAGCGGGCGGTAGATGTTGCCCTGCCACCTGTTTGCGCTCGTCCAGCGACCGACGCCGGGGTCGTACCAGATGCATCACATGCAGGATGCAACCCGTCACCGCTGCATAGCCTGTGCTGAACCTGTGCGCGGTGTGTTATCCAGCTGCGTAGTTACCTCACTCATCAAAGCCCTATCTATGAGGCGGCGGAACAGTATTAACATGCCTCGCTGCAGTCCCGGGTATATCAGCATCATTGCCAGACAGGCAACGAAGGTTTTGAAGAAGTACTCTCCGAATTCGCGCCGCAACCAGCTCCATGGGGGAAGACCTTCTGCCACCCAGTACCACGTAGCGAGCATCAACCCGCCCAAAAGCGACGCTACAGCGTTGAAAAGTAGCGCCGCGAATATCCAGCGGAACGTGAGGAATACCGCCTCCCGAAGAATCCTCATATTCTTTTTCCCCCTTATGGACGTAGCGCTTTGTTGCCACATCCCATGCGAACACGGTTCATGACGTTTCTCTTCCCCTATGTCATGGAATGTCCTGTGCTTATCATATACACAACAGACATCAATGTGCAAGAGGGTTCAGCGGTAAACCGGTTGAAAAAATCAAAATTCTTTGGCGAGAGGCGCGTCACGAAGAATGGGGGCGACAGCGCCATCGCGAATGCGCAAAGCGCACGGGTTCCACGCAGGGAGAACAAGGCGTCGTGGCGAATACGGACGGCTGGATAGACTGCTGTCTGGGTAGGCGGGACAAGAGTAGTGAACACCAACAACACAGATATACCTCCGGAGTGGCAAGAAGCGGCGCGATTCCTGCAAGAACATGGCGTGCGCTTCTATCCGCGATCGATTCGTCGGGTGGGCGAAGTCTCTGTTGCTTTCGGCAAGTACGGGCAACAGGGCTTCGTGGTGTGCCAGAGGTTGCTGCCGATGGCCGACGCCAGCGCGTTGTTGCGACTGGGTGAACTGTATCTCTACCCTGTCGACTGGCACAACTACCTCGCCTTGCGTGACCTGCTGCAGATCACCCCCTCGGCTTGCGATAAACCGGCTTCCTTCGGCACGGGCGACAGGCTGGGCATGGTCACTGCTGCACACCTGCAGGCGCTTTCGCGTTATGAGGTCTTTCCTGTTATCGCCCAGCAATCGCCGCGCGAGCTGGTGCGCACCGGGCGCGATTTCCGCGAGGTACTGCTCAGCGCGGTGTGCGGCGTGCTGGAGACGGGTTACACGGGCAGGTTCGGCGCGGACGCCGACCATATCAAACATGAACAACAGCTGCTGCAGGCGATGGAAGCGGGCTACCGCATGTACACCATAGACCTCAGCGACTACCTGCGCGACGTGGCTCGTCTTACCCAACCCGAAATCGTGGACAAAACGCGCACGCTGTCGCCGCTCAGCCAGAGCGTTATCCGTGACCACGCCAACATGCGTCTTCGGCTGGACAACGGTGAACGCTACATGCTGCAACCGGACAAACTGCTACAGTCTGCCATTACTTTCGAAGAGGCGGTACAGCGGGCAACCCGATTCTACCAGATGCTGAAAGAGCACCTGACGGATTTCGACTTCGAAGTCTCCATCGACGAGAGCGCACGAGTCACCACGCCAGAAGACCACTTATACGTAGTGGAGTATTTGAGGCGCAGCGGGGTGAACTTGTGGAGCCTTGCTCCGCGCTTTCCGGGCGAGTTTCAAAAGGGAATAGACTACCGGGGCGACCCGCGGGATCTGGAAATCTCCTTGCGCCTGCACGCCGCGCTGTGCCGGGAGTTGCAAGGGTATCGCCTCAGCCTCCACTCAGGCAGCGATAAGTTCAGCATCTATCCGCTCTTCCGCCGGATAACGGGCGGCAACTTCCACGTCAAGACCTCCGGTACCAGCTGGCTGCAGGCGGTGCAGCTGATTGCCCAGACTGATACCGCCCTTTTCACCGAACTATACCGGATGTGCCTGCTGCACCTGGAGGAGAGCAAACAGGCATACCCTGTGACCATTTCTGCCGGGCAATTGCCTCCGATGCCCCCCGCTGACCTGAAAGCCTTTCTCGCGCAGCCCGCGATACGCCAGCTATTCCATATCTCCTACGGCGCGCTGCTGGAGGAAGCGGGCAATGCGATTCGCTCCCTGCTTGACGAGCATGAACAGGAACACTACCGCCTCGTGTACGAACATATCGAGCAGCATCTACAGGCACTGGCAGGCGAGGGATGAAACTGCGCATCGCTATTGTCAACTCCAGCAGCTTCGGCAGATACTTCCCGGAGCATATTGAGCGATTAAGAGAGCTGGGCGAGGTAGTGCGTTTCGAATTTCCGGCAAAAATCGACGGCAAATCGCTGGCGGAAGCGTTGCGGGGATACAACGTCATCATCGCCAGCGTAAAGCCCTATTTTACGCGCGAGTTCTTCGAGCACAAGGACCATACCTTGCTCATCGCCCGCCACGGCATCGGTGTGGATAACATCCACTTGCCCAGCGCGGCGGAGAAGGGTGTCATTGTCACAAAGGTTACCCCATGGGTAGAGCGCGAGGCGGTAGCGGAGCTGACTGTGGTGTTGCTGCTGGATATCCTGCGTCTCACGCATGAGGCGAGGCAGGCAGTATACAATAGCCGCTGGGCGGAGCGAGCGCAGTTCGTGGGTTTCGAGATCAAGGGCAAAACAGTGGGCATCATTGGCATCGGCAACATCGGCAGCCGTGTGGCGGAGATACTGCGCTACGGATTCGGCGCGAACACTATCGCCTACGACCCTTACCTCACCTCCGACACGATTCGCAGCCGTGCCGCAGAACCTGTCGGGCTGGATGAGTTACTGGCGCGATCGGATATCATCTCCCTCAACGCCTCGTTAAATGAAGGCAACTATCACATGCTTTCACACCGCGAATTCAACCTGATGAAGCCGGGCGTGTTCTTAGTGAACACCGCGCGGGGCGAACTGATCGATGAGGATGCTTTGGTCGCCGCTATCCAATCGGGCAAAGTTGCGGCGATAGGCATGGACGTAGTGGAGGGCGAGCCGATAGACGGCAGCCACCGCCTGCTGAGGTATCCCAACGTGCTTATCGTACCCCACATTGCTGCCTACACGCGCGAATCACTGCGCCTGATGGGCGAGAAGGTGGTGCAAGACGTGGAGCGTATCGCAAGAGGCGAGACGCCCGAAGAGGTAGTAGCCCCGTAGCGTAGTACGTGCCTGAGAGCAACAGCAACGATAATCACGTATGAAGAAAGCCTTCCGCGCAGGGACAATCTCTGGACACCTGTTTGAGAATACTTTAATACTGTGCTGCCTCGCGCGCCACGTAATAGGCGAGCTCCACCTCCTCTAACGGCGTACCGGGTTGGACCATGTGCGAGGTGCAGAAGATATAGCCTCCGCCTGGTTTTAGCGTGTGCATCACCCGCCGTATCTCTTCCGCTAGCTGCTCGCGAGGCAAGCCGCGACCTAACATCGTGCGCACATCCAGCCCGCCGTAGATGCCCAGCCTGCCGAAGTAGTCGCGCTTGACCTGCGCCGGATTCATCCCCGCCGATTCCTGTACAGGATGCACCACACGGAAGCCCAGTTCCACTACGCCGTCCAGCACAGGAGTGATGTAGCCGTCGCTGTGCAGGGAAAGCAAGCCGCCTCTGCGCCTCACCGCGTCGCAGATTATCTTCTCCGCAGGGTAAATAACTTCCCACCACGTTTGCGGACGAAACATCAGCGCCCCGTTCATGCCCCAATCGTCGGAGATATGTATCACGTCTGCGCCCAAATCCAGGCAGTTCTCGGCGTAACGAGCGGACCAGCGCGCGATGCGTTCATAAAGCTGCCTGCACAGTTCGGGGCGCAAAGCCAGCTCCATCAGGTTTTGCTCCTGCCCGATGGCGCCGTTTGCTGCCTCGAACACGCCCGGCGTCTGTGCGAATACCGCTCTTCCGTGTTGTACTTTATGGTGTTCAATTTCGGCGCGGATAGTGGTATAGATGGCAGGGTCATCGGGGTCGGTAAACTCGGCTTCCAATGCGGCGTCCAGCGTGTATACCCAGCCGTAGGCGGGTTCGTACTCGGAATAGGGGCTATTCGGAGGCGCGCCCTGCTTCAGAAAGCCTCTGGCAGGGAAAGCCTGCGTCATATCTACATCCAGCGCATCGCAGAAGGCTTCATACGTACCGTACTTCGCTATAATGTCGTCAATCACGCTCGGCTGTCCGAAAATCCAGATATAGATCGGCACGCGGTCGGGCTGCTGAAAGTTCAAAGCGGTCAGTACACGCTCACGTGGCGTCATCGCTCACCTCACTCCAGCGTCTCCACAAAACCAAGATGGTCCATGTATGCCTCTTGATACTGTGGATTGCCCGTCATCACCACGTGTTTCATCTGTTGCGCCAGCCACTGCGCGCGTTTGCGCTCGCGCACCGAACGCAGGGCAATCTTGGCGCCCGCGCCTGCCGCATTGCCCACTGGTTCGATCCGTTGCAATGGAAGCGGCGGCAGCAATCCAATGCGCTGCGCCGAACGCAGGTTCACATACATGCCAAAAGCCCCCGCCACCAGCACACGGTGTACATCTATCCAGGCAATGCCTGCCTCCTGCAATAACACCTCCATCACTGCACGGATAGAACCCTTTGCCAACTGCAGCTCGCGCACGTCTTTCTGGGTAAGCACCACGCCTTCAGGCGTTCCCGCCGCCTCGGGCGCGACCAGCTGGAACGCTTTCTGTTCGCACAGCGTGGTGAGGTGCGATTCCCACCACTCGCTGCCGTCGTTGTTGCTCATGCGTCCTGCCTCGTTTAGCGCGCCAATGTCCAGCAGGCATGCGGCGGCGTCGATCAGCCCCGAACCGCAGATGCCTTTAGGCGGCGCTCCTCCTATAGTACTGACGTGTAGCCAGCGGTTTTCACCGTTACTCTCTACACTCACTTGAGCGACCGCTCCGAACTCGGCGCGGATGCCCTGATAGATACGCCCCCCCTCGAACGCCGGTCCCGCCGCGGCGGAGGTGCAGTAGTACCTGCCACTGTGCCTCAACACCACCTCGCCGTTGGTGCCGATGTCCAGCGCAAGCACCGTCTCGCCGTCGGGGTTGTACAGGTGGGTAAGCGCAACCGCTACCGTATCTGCTCCTACATAGCCTGCCACGCAGGGCAGGGTGGTGAGCATCGCAGACGGGTTCACTCGCAAGCCAACCTGACGCGCCTCTATGCTCAGCAGGTCGGCAAACACCGGAACATAGGGTGCAACGGCGATGGAATTGGTGTTTACCCCCAGCAGGAGGTGCAGCATAGTAGTGTTACCTACCGCTACTACCTCGAAGATGTGGTGCGGGTCTACCCTTGCCACCTGGCACGCCTCGGCGATAATCTCGTTCAGCCCACGCACCACCGCCTGTTGCAGCAACCGTAAGCCTGACGGGTCGTGGTAGACGAAAGTAAGGCGAGAGATTACGTCGTCGCCATACTGCACCTGGGGGTTCAGGCGTGCGGCATGTGCCAGCTCCTGTCCGTCCTGCAGGTCAACCAGGTATCCCACCAGCGTGGTGGTGCCGATGTCGAAGGCGATACCCAGCAAGGGAGTGGTATCGTTGGGTTGTATCGACAGCAGGCGCGTTTCGGCAGGATGGTCAGGGTCGTGGAACAGCACAGCAAACGGGCGAAAATCCGTCTCGCGCAAAACCTGAGGCAACTGCCTCATCACTCCCAGAGGAACCTGCTGTGCCCCTACCGCAATGCCATGCTGCTCACGTAGCGCGTCCAGCAATCGGCTCAGGTCGGAGCGCTCATCCGAAGTGCTGGGTGCGGGCAGTCGCAGGGGTAGTCGACGCACAGCGGGTTCCAGCGGTACCGAACGCTCTACGGCGGTGGTCAATACCTGAGCGATAGATGGACGGCTTTCAGCAGGTACTGTTACCTCCGCATCGCCAACCAGCTGGTGGCGACAGGCTAGCCGCCAGCCTTCAGACAGTTCGGTCGCGGGTACATGGCGCAGCTCTTCTTCGGTAGGTTCCGGAACCGTACCACCTGTGAAGTGCACCTTGCACTTTCCGCACACGCCGAACCCACCACACGGAGTTTCTACCGCAATCCCAGCCTGCCACAGCGCGCGCACCAGCGGTGTGCCTTCGGGCTGATCGACGGCTATCCCATCGGGTAAGATAAGCACGCGAGCCATTAGCAAACGAACCTTTCCGGGTTGGCTTCTTGCGGTAAAGTTCAGGAAATCGTCCGCCGAATCCTCTACTGGTGCCACTGCTTCCCTGCTTGCTGCGCCAGGAACCTGCCCTCATGCTGGATGCGCAGGGTGATCTCCCGTTTCCAGCTGTTCTCCACGTGCGCGGTGTACACCGCCAGCATCGCGTACAACAGCAACAGCACGCCCGCCAGCGGCAGCGCATAACGCCGCAAGCCCAGCGCCAGTGGATGCTCGCCCTCATGTCGCCCAAACAGAGCCAGGGTTGCCAGTATCCCTGCAGCCCGTAAAGTTGTCAATAGCACCAGCACTACCTGCAGTAGCCGCACCATCGTCGGC
>JANWYZ010000091.1 GCA_025054895.1 bacterium
TGCCAGCAGCTGCACCATCAGGTTGAAGCTGCGCCCGGCAAGCTCGCGATACCACGGCTGTCGCACAACCAGTTTCGCGCCCCGCACTGCCCGTGAGGCGATAGCGATATCGTATCCCTCGCGCAATTTCGTAGCGAGGTGGAGCAGCTCCTCGATGGGCGTGGCCAGGTCGGCATCAGAAAAGAGCACCCACTCGCCTTGAGACTGCAAGATACCAGTTCGCACTGCATGTCCCTTGCCCCGGTTGGGCTGGTAGGAGATCAGGCGAACCCCAGAATGCTGTTGGGCAAAACGCTGGACGATATCGGGAGTACGGTCGGTGGAGCCGTCGTCTACCACAATCAGCTCGAACTGAGAAAAGTGCTCGTGCAGGTAGGAGTATATTACGGGCAATGTGTTGCCCAGCCGACTTTCCTCGTTATACGCTGGCACCACCACTGAGATGGTTGGTGGCTCAGTAAAGGACAACGGGCTTTTCTCACTCAAAGGTGTCTATCCTCGCCAGTAGAAGTTTTGAAAATGACAGGAAACGCCTGCGCCCTGCTTACTGCTGTTGTGCGGACAGACGCACACTTTGCCTCCTTTACCTTATTATACCACTCTCCCTGTGCGCTGGACGCCGTTCGTTTGTAGGGCGGACACAGGGGCGCCTTTACGGCAGGCGTGTCGAACGCCCGTGCAGGGGCATCCCCTGTGGTTGCCTGCTGCGGCTACAGCTTTATCGCCGTGGATTTGGACGCCTGGCGCACTTCCTCGGCTGTGACCTCACGTCCCAGATGGTCGGAGAGGTAGATGCCCTCGCTGATAAGCATGGTTGCCAGGGCGATCTCGGCGGTAGGTAGTAGCTCTACTCGCCCTTGCAACGCGGCGATCCAGTGATGCTGTGGAGAGTCGTAAGCGTCGGTGTTCTCAAACAGCTGGTGCCAGCGCCAGTCCGCGCTATTGAGGTCAAAGGTGGCGTTCATATCCATATCGGCGACGGTGGTGAAGTAGCCGAAAGGATGCAGACGGATGCCACCTTTAGAGCCGAAGATGCTGCTACCCTCGAAACCGTCGAGGTGAACCGCCCACGCTTCGATGATGTCTATCGTCACATTGTCCGCGCACTTCACGAAGCCCAGCCCCAGCTCTTCTACGTCATAGCCGCTGATTTCGCGGCGACGGGTATCCATGTCGGTTTCCTGATAGACCTTTCCACTGATTCGCTCCACCTGCGGCAACCCTAACAGGTACAACACCTGCGCGATATGATAAACGCCCATATCGTACAGCGCGCCTCCTGCCGCTACCGCCTTCTGTACGAAGGAGGCAGTACCGTATCCATCTACATAGGGGCGTCCTCGCCGGCGAAAGCCGGTGGAGCGTGCGTGGTATAGCCTGCCCAGATAGCCCTCATCTATCAGCCGTTTGGCAGCTTTGGTCTCTTTGGAGAAGAGCGTTGCCAGCTGAATAGAGAGCTTCTTGCCTGTACGCTTTGCCGTCTCGTACATGGCAAGTGCGTCTATGTAGGCGCCTGCCATCGGTTTCTCGCAGTAGACATGCTTCCCTGCTTGCAGAGCCTCGATAGTTACCGGCGCGTGCAGGTTGTTATGTAGGCATACATCAACGGCGTCGACATCCTCGCGCTCCAGCAGTTTGCGGAAGTCGGTGGTGGTGTAGGGGATGTGGTACTCCTCGGCAACGCGCTGGAGTTCCGCCTCGTTGATATCTGCGGCAGCGACTATCTGCGCTCCTGGTATCTGAGCGTACTGACGCAGGTGGCTCTTTCCAATCTGCCCCACGCCAATCATGCCAATGCGTATCGGTTGCATCAGTTCCACTCCTTTATGAAGGATTGAGGTGCATAATACTCTTCGCCTCACATCCGGCAGTTACCTTGTGGGGTTGCCTCCAGAAATTTCTCGAAGAATCACCAGCGCACCCCTTGACAAAGATATGGAATCGATGTACTGTATAGATGTGAGGACCCGCCCCGGCACGAAGACCGGGCTACGGAGCCAAGAGGGGGTTTGCCTGCCCGAGCTGAAGTCGAGAGGCGGGAGGTTTCCCGTCCGGCTTAGTTCGGTACCTGCCCCGCCCTCTCCGGTGTGAAAGCCCCCCGCTCAGGGGTAAGCCGCTGGATCCAGAGCGCGGAGGTAAGGATTCAACCCCCTCTCCGATTTTTTATGTCCCCTTTTTCTGCTCAGGCAACACCACCCGGATGTGCAATTCCTGTAGCTGCTTGTTATCTACGGGCGCGGGCGCGCCGAAGAGCAGGTCCTGTCCTGTGGCGGTTTTGGGAAAGGCGATGACCTCGCGGATATTCTCGTCGTCGGTGAGGAACATCACCAGGCGGTCGATGCCGGGGGCGATGCCGCCGTGCGGTGGCGCGCCGTACTCGAAAGCCTCCAGCATGTGCCCGAAGCGAGCCTGTGTCTCCTCCTCGCTGTAGTTGAGCAGCTGGAACACTTTCTGCTGAATATCGCGCCGATGGATACGGATACTGCCGCTTGCCCATTCCACCCCATTACACACCACATCGTAACAGGAGGCGCGCACGCGGGCAGGGTCGGTATCCAGTAGAGGAATATCTTCCGGATGAGGCATGGTGAAGGGATGGTGCATCGGGTCCCACCGCCCTTCTTCCTCGTTCCACTCTACGAGCGGAAAGTCTACAATCCAGCAAAACGCCAGCAGATTCGGGTTCAGCAGCCCCAACCGTTTACCAAATTCGTTGCGCAGGCGCGACAACACGTTTGCCACTACCTTCGGCTGGTCTGCTACAATAGCGACCATATCGCCCTCGTGTGCTTCGGTGGCGTGGCGGATAGCGTCTATCTCCTCGGTGGAGAGGAACTTGGCGACAGGCGAGCGCACGCCCGTCTCCATCCACTGGATTGTCGCAAGCCCCTTTGCGCCGAAGCGTCGGGCGAATTCGGTGATTTCGTCGATGTCCTTACGACTATACTGCGCGCCGCCGGGGATGCGAATGGCTTTCACTTGCCCTCCGCTGTCCAGCACACTGCGGAAAATCTGAGCCTGTGTCGCTGCCAGTACAGGTGACAGGTCGACCAGCTCCAGCCCGAAGCGCAGGTCTGGCTTGTCGGTTCCGAAGCGCGCCAGCGCCTCGTCGTAAGTGAGGCGAGGCCAGGGCTTAATCATCTTTTTGCCAGACACCGCCTCCACCACGAACACGGTCATCTCTTCGATTAGCTGCAGAATGTCCTCCTGTTCTACGAAGGACATCTCCAGGTCCAGCTGCGTGAACTCGGGCTGGCGATCGGCGCGGGTGTCCTCGTCGCGAAAGCACTTGGCTATCTGATAGTATCGCTCCACTCCCCCTACCATCAACAGCTGCTTGAGTTGTTGGGGAGACTGTGGTAGGGCGTAGAAGTTCCCCGGATATAGACGCGAGGGAACCAGATAATCGCGTGCCCCCTCCGGCGTGGATTTGATGAGGATTGGGGTTTCAACTTCTATAAACCCACGCTCATTCAGAAACTGGCGAATGAGATTGACTACCTTGTGGCGCAGCTCCAGACGATAGAACATCTCCGGTCGGCGCAGGTCCAGGTAGCGGTAACGCAAACGGATCGACTCGTCCACGCTCAGGTTCTCGTCCGATATCTGGAAAGGCAGGGGGCGGCAAGTGTTCAGTACTTCCACGTCAGATACCAGCACTTCTATCTCGCCAGTAGCCAGTTTGGGGTTCTCCAGCCCCTCTGGTCGGCGACGGACAGTTCCTTCAACCGCCAAAACATATTCGGAGCGTACGGTCTCAGCGACCGCATGAGCCTGTGGCGCACTGCTGGGGTCAAATACTACCTGCACCAGCCCACTGCGGTCGCGCAAGTCAATGAAGATGAGTCCTCCATGGTCGCGGCTGCGGTGTACCCAGCCGTTCAGTATCACTCTCTGTCCGATATGTTCTGCGCGCAATGTGCCGCAAAAGTGCGTGCGTTTCCACCGTTGCAACGGTCCAAACCTCCCATAATGCTGACTGAAGCAGCATTATTATACATCTGTTTCAGACGCTGTGTCACCGTGAGGGCATCGTCGGTGCTTCTCAGGAGGCGGTGAAAAACCGAAGTGTAATAGGGTACTTTGAGAGGGCGAGGTTCCACGAGAGCAAAGTTCCGCTCGCTGGGCGCTCGCCCTCCAGTAATCGCTGCCTGTTACTTCCACTTCACGGTACAGCCGACCGGTTCGGTCTGCGCAACAGGCGGCTCCTGTCCGTTGAGCAGCGCGTTCAGCGCATCACGCAGGTACTGCTGTCGAACCTCCGAAGGGTTCTCCCAGTTATCGTCCAGTCGCCCGTGATAGCGCAGTACACGGCTCTGGTCGAACACGAAGAACTCCGGTGTGCGGGTCGCACCGTAAGCGCGAGCTACCTCCTGCGATTCATCATGCAGGTAAGGGAAGGGGTAGCCTTTCTCTTTTGCGCGCGCCTGCATGTTCTCGTAACTGTCCTCAGGGTACTTCACAGCATCGTTGGCGTTGATTGCCACAAAAGCCACCTGGCCCGCAAACTCTCGTGCCAGCGCGATGGTGCGATCTTCGTAGGCTTTCACGTACGGACAGTGGTTGCACCAAAACGCAACCACCAGCACCGGCTTATCCGCAAAATCGGCAGGCGAGTACGTTTTGCCGTCCACGCCTGGTAGGCTGAAGTCCACCACAGATTTACCCAGTTCCAATGCCATGTTCTTCTTCCTCCTCCATTGCCTTCCGAATGGTTTCTCGCAACATGGTCAGCGACGGTACAGGCGATAACCTGCCGTCTTCGCGCAGAAAGGTACGACAGGTCAGGCGATAGGGCAGTTGGGGTTGGGGGTCTACCTCGATGCTGTTGAAACGGATGGTAGGCGAACCCACGAAGCGATACCGCTCTGCCTCTTCATCCGTTTCGATGCGCACCACTTCCACATCTGCTCGCACGCCTTCCGCCTGTAAGGCTTCGTACACCAGCTCCAGCGCCCGTTCATGCGAAGGGCAGTCCGGATAGTATAACAGTTGTACTCTCATTGTACCCATCACTCCTGCGAAAACATTGTACCTCGTCCAGGGTGGTTTTTGTGCGATGGGATAATCGATATAGACAGGCTTGCGTTTGCCTTCATCGACACCTTGCGCCGGCGCAGGTGCTTCGTCTATAATGCGGATACCATGTCAGATATTGCTGAGAGGTTGAGTACGGTTGCGACGGTTGTAACGGGGGCGCAGCGCACCGCGTACACACTGGACAGTTATACTCCCGATGTCGTGGTGCAGCCATCTACTGCCGACGAGGTACGCGCTGTGCTGCAGTTTTGCAGCGAATATCGCGTCGCAGGGGTAGTATGGGGCGGTGGCACGCATATCGGCGTGGGCAATCCGGTGCAGTCGTATCGCTGGGCGATGGATATGCGTGCGCTATCGCGCGTGGTGGACTATTCGCCCGCGGACCTGGTGGTTACCGTAGAGGCAGGCATGACCCTCCACGCGCTGCAGAATCTCCTCCGTCCACAGCAGCAGTGGTTGCCAATAGACGCCCCCTTGCCCGACAGGCAGACGGTAGGCGGTATCGTAGCGACCAACGGGGCGGGTCCCCGGCGCCATCGCTACGGTTTGCCACGCGAATGGTTACTGGCGATACGGGCGGCGCTACCTTCTGGCGAAGTGGTCAAGGCGGGTGTGGGGGTAGTGAAAAACGTTGCCGGTTACGACCTGCCGCGTCTCTTCGCTGGTTCATGGGGCACTCTGGGAGTGTTGACCGAGTTGACCTTCAAAGTCGCGCCCCTGCCGGAGTCTCGCCGCATATACCGTTCTGCGTTGAGCGATGTACAGAACCTGTATGTACTGCGCGATGCATTGAGCCATCCGCTGTTGCAACCAGAGATGCTCGAAGTGGTTTACAGGCGCGAAGGGGGCTGGCGTGTTCTCTGCGGGCTGGCGGGTTTTGAAGAGGACGTACGCTGGCAAAGCGAGTTTCTGCATGAGCGAACACGGACAGAATGGGAGCAGGTGCCGCTGGAGGAGGTAGATTGGCTACGAGACCGCTATCTGCTGGCGGAGGCTTCGTGTCGCTGCCGGTGCGTGGTGCCTCCTGCGCAAAGCGTGGAGATGATACGCTGGCTCTCGCAACACTTTGCCGAAGCGGACCTTCAGGCTCACTTTGGCGCGGGCGTAGTGTGTGTGTGGTGGAGCGAAAGGTTGCCTGAGGTACAGCACTTGCAGGTTCTGCGTGAACAGGCTCAGCGTCTTGGGGGGTTCTGTATACTGGAACATGCTCCTGTGGAGGTAAAAAGGGCTTTGGGCGCGTGGGGTAGGGCGCGCGGTGGAGCGGAAGTGATGCGTCGGCTTAAACAGGAGTTTGACCCGCTGGGCATACTGGCTCCGGGCAGGTTTGTGGAGGAGCTATGATGCATCAGTTTCGTTCTGAACAGCTGCTAAAGTGTATACACTGCGGCTTGTGCCTGCAGTCCTGTCCGACGTACCTGGAGGAGGGTAGCGAGGCGGATTCGCCCCGTGGACGCATCTACCTGATGCGTGCGGTGTCAGAGGGACGCATCCATTGGGAAGCAGGGGCAATCGAGCATATAGACCGCTGCCTCGGATGCCGCGCTTGCGAGACCGCATGTCCCTCTGGCGTTGCCTACGGTTTATTGCTGGAGGTTGCCAGAGCACAGGTGGAGGGTTCGCCCGCCCGCCCGGCTCTCCAGAGAATGGCAAAGCGACTGCTTCTCAGTCTGATGGTGCGTCCCAAAACCTTTGCATTCGCCATGCGCACTGCTCGCCTGTTTTCCCTTTTGGTTGGCGATAGGGCTATGCCCATGTCGCTGGCGCGGGCGCTTGGAGCGAAGGCGGCAGTAGCCAGGTTGCCATTGCTGTCCGGCAAGCGTAAAACACTTGCCGGAGTGTATCCGTCCTTGGGCGAAAGGCGTGGCAGGGTGGGGATGCTGGTTGGCTGTGTGGCGTCGGTGCTGTTTCACGATGTCAATGTTGCCACTATCGCCGTGCTGCAGCGTAACGGCTTTGAGGTAGTGGTGCCGCCGAAACAGGGATGTTGCGGCGCGTTGCACGTGCATAACGGTTTTCCCGATGAGGCGCGTCGGTTAGCGTTGCGTCTGATGCAGTGCTTTGAGCGCGAGGCGGTAGACGCTGTTATCGTTAACTCAGCAGGCTGTGGCTCCACCATGAAAGAGTACGGCAGGCTGTTTGAATGTACTCCCCATGAGGGGCGGGCGCGCGCCTTCGCCGCCAGGGTGAGGGACGTGATGGAGTTTCTGGCGGAAGTGCATCTTCAGCCGCCAGAACGTGCTTTGACCGGGCGAGACGGATGTTCTCATCTTGTTGTGACTTATCATGATGCTTGCCACCTGGCGCATGCTCAGGGGATACGCAAACAACCGCGTGACATTATCCGCAGCATCCCCGGCGTGCAACTGGTAGAGCTGGAAGAAGCGGATATATGCTGCGGCAGCGCAGGCATCTACAACCTGTTGCAACCGGAAATGGCAACCCGCTTGTTACAGCGCAAGGTGGAGCATATCTGTGCTACTGGGGCGGAAGTCGTACTGACGGGCAATCCGGGCTGCCTGGCGTGGCTCGCACAGGGGTTGCGTGAACTGCCAAAGCCGATAGCGGTCATGCACCCAGTGGAGCTTTTGCACCGTGGGTATCAGAACACCACTGAACCTCGAAACGGTTGACTGAGGGTACTCGCGCTAAGAAGGATGTTGCGAAATTCCAAAACCATTACTTAACGCAGTAATAGTGCTTCGTTAAGTTATGAATTTGTGATTGCTTCCCTTGATAGCCCACCATTGAAATGGTGGGCTATGACGGAAACAAACCTGCCTGACGCAGGTTTCAATCTGCGAAGGCGGATTTTGTTCTACCATAGCCCCCGATTTCAATCGGGGGAAAGATATTGCGAAATCCCAAGATCGTTGCTTAACACAGAACGGGTGCTCCCCGTCAAAATGCTGTTTTTTGTGTACCTCGCCTCTTACTCGTTGACTTATAGAGCGTGCTTCGCTTAGAATCCGAATATAGATGCTAAGTTGATGCTCAAGATTCGTTGGGGAAGGAAGGGAAAGGCTATGGACGGGGTGATGATGGACAGTGAATGGTTTGCGGAACAACTGGAAGCGGATGGGGGGGTAACCCAGGTACTGGCGCGCTACGTCAAGCAGCAAGTGGGCGAAGGGATGGAGTTCAGCAACGAGATTGCGCGTGCAGTATTATCCAGCAACGGCTGTTATTACGAGTTTCGCGAATTGCCCGAGGAGTTTTCGGGCGCTCTGGGAGAGTTTACCCATCACTTTGTGGGTGTTCAGGATACCCTGCGCTTGCTGGACAGGTTGTACCACCTTCCCCTTACAGACTTCATCCACAGTGTGGCGGAGCTATCGCTCTTTGTGGTGTACGATCGCTTTGACTGGATCAGCTACCAGAACATCTATGCTTACCACTTCCAGCGCAGTACACTGAGTGAGCGGATTGTGGAGGATATACGCGGCGCCATTCGGCATGGGCAGTTGCCTCGCTTCTTCAAACTGCGCCTGCTATCGGAGCGTGCGCCTGAGGGGTTGATTTTCTCCAGAGGTATGGCGTTCTTCATCGCTAATCCGGGCGAGCGACACCTGCTGGTGCAGGTTCCTTATACCCGCAGTAATGTTTCTGACCTGATAGCTCGCCCCCTAAGCGTCCAGCTGCATTGACAGGAATCTGCGCTCCCGGAGGAGAAAAGCAAAGAGCGACAGCAAACATTCCAAAGGGAGCGCACGATGTACCTACGGCGTGTCTGGTTGAAACACACCTTGCTGGGCTTGCTGGCGGTGGTAGTGCTGATTGCGGCAGGCATGTTCTGGATTCGCTACTTTAACCCCTTTCGCGTCAAGCCTGCTGACATTGATACAAAGGACTGGATACTGTTTGTTTCTGACCGTTCAGGCAACCTCGATTTGTGGGTAATACTGCCGGACGGTAGCGGATTGCGCCAGATTACGACCGACCCTGCTGCTGAAACCGACCCCGCATGGTCACCCGATGGCAGGCTGATCGCCTTCATCTCCGATAGAGACAACCGCGTCCCCCAGCTGTTTTACGGCGACCCGGAGGGCAGGCGGGTGCAGCAGCTGACCGTAAGCGTGGGAGCAAAGGAGAAGCCGCAGTTTCTGCCCGACGGCAAGCATATTATCTTCCTGCTGCAGGGGCAGGTGTTGCTGGTGGATATCGAAGGGGGTGAAGCGGAGAAGATTCTGCCTCCTTTCGAGCTCGAGCAACAGTGGCGCAACACCTTCGGCGGCAGTGTGCTCTTTCGCGAGCCGACTTACGATGTGCAGAAGAGGATTGTGTATGCGGTGCAGCGCACCGAGGGGGGCGAAGCTCTGGTTCGCTACCGACGCGACGGCGCGGACCACCAGCATGAAGGCGAGGAGGGACATGAAGAACACGCGCACCTGCCCACCCCTCAAAAGCTTCCCGAACCGATTATCGGTGGACAGGAAGTGCATGTCGCGCTCTCTCCAGACGGCACACAGCTGGCGGTGACCATCATGAGCAATAGCCAGATTGGGCATGGAGTGGCTCTATACAATCTGGTGACAGAGACGTTGCAACCACTCTGGCGCGGTACAGCAGACCTGGCGCCGGGAGCGGTAGTATGGGCGCCTGACGGCACTCATCTTGCCTTTGAGATGTGGCGCATCAAGGGAGAGGAAAGGGAACGTGCAGGCATTGGTGTTATGGGCATCGGCGACGCCGAACCTCGCCTGATTGTGCAGGGCAATGCGATAACGCCCACCTGGTCACAGGGGGGCACAAGCCTGGTATACGTGAAGTTTCGCGAGGATGGTAAGCGCGACCTGTGGATTGTAGGCGCGGATGGCTCGGACGCCCGACGCCTGACAGATGGCACTGGCGATAATTATGCACCCACCTGGTCTCCTCACCCGGGCAAGCAAAAGTGATATAATGATGATGGGAGCCGAGTCAGCCGGGCGGCTGCCTCGCCCGCTTGGGTGGGGAGGAAAGTCGGGGCTCCACAGGGCACGATGCCGGATAGCGTCCGGGAGGGGCGACCCTACGGAAAGTGCCACAGAAAACACACCGCCAGCGGTTCAGCGTTCTGCTGAGCGCGGGCAAGGGTGAAAAGGCGCGGTAAGAGCGCACCGCAGCGGCAGCGATGTCGCTGGCAGGGCAAACCCCATCGGGAGCAAGGCTGAATAGGGAGGCAGTGAGGTGCGCCCGCTGAGCCTCCGGGTACAGCCGCTAGAGGCGCTGGGTAACCAGCGCCCCAGAGAGATAGCCGCCGCCTGCCCTCTACAGGTAGGGCACAGAACCCCGCTTACAGGCTGACTCGGCGTCCCAGACAGATTCGCTGTGAGTTGTGAACAAGCTGTACGATTCTTTTTTTCTTTCTGCCTTGCTCGGTTGCAAACATCCGTGCCTACCATCGACGTGGGCTTTGAAATACTCTGTTGTAAAGACGGACGGGCCTTGCCCCCGATTAAAATCGGGGGCTATGGTGGTAGAAAATCCGCCTTTGCGGATTATGAAACCTGCGCAGGCAGGTTTATTTTTTGACATAGCCCACCATTTCAATGGTGGGCACACGGTGTTTTCCACGAAACGTCCTGTTTCCCCCATTCCTTCCTCCTTAGCTGGTAATTTGTTCCAAAGTATGATATAATAATGATATCAAAACGAAATCGGAGGTGCAACATGGAGCCTATCCGCGAGAGCAAGGCGTGGTACGTGAACGGGTTCGGTGTGTTACTGCTGCAGACTGCCGTGCATGTGCTGTCCGTATGGCTCATCATCCGGGCGGCCCTAGACCACGATATCGTCTGGCCGGGCAGGTTTTGGTATGGCATTATCCTGCTGGCGCTTGCCAGCCTGCTGTGGTCGGGATTTTTCGTGGTACAACCAAACACGGCGCGCGTGATCGTGTTCTTTGGGCGCTACGTCGGTTCGGTGCGCCAGAGCGGCTTCTGGTGGACGAACCCCTTTACCCTGAAGCCCCGCGTGTCGCTGCGCATCCACAACTTCAACAGCGAGAAGCTGA
>JANWYZ010000092.1 GCA_025054895.1 bacterium
AAAGACTGTGCTTCGCGAGCTGCTGAAGTACGTGGAACCGCGCCCCGCCACCGAGTGGAACCGTCAGATTATGGAGTGGAAGCGTAAGTTCCCTCTTATCTACCCGAAGGACGGACAGATGCACGCGGAGTACGTGATTGACGAAATCTGGCGGGTAACCGAGGGCAACGCCTTCATCACCACCGGCGTGGGGCAGCACCAGATGTGGGCGGCGCAGTACTATAAGGTGAAGCGACCTCGCCAGTTCATCACCTCCGGCGGGCTGGGCACCATGGGCTTCGGCATGCCAGCTGCGGTTGGCGTGCAGCTCGCCTTCCCCGAGGCGACGGTGATATGTATCGACGGCGACGGCTCCTTCCAGATGACCGTGCAGGAGCTGATGACGGCAGTGGTGTACGAACTGCCCATTATCGTGGCGATTATCAACAACCGCTCGCTGGGCATGGTGCGTCAGTGGCAGGAGCTGTTCTGGAGCGAGCGCTACAGCGAAGTAGACCTGCAAGCCTCGCCCGACTTCGTGAAACTGGCAGAGGCGTACGGCGCGATTGGTATGCGCGTGACCAAACCCGAGGAGGTAGAACCTGCCCTGCGCGAGGCGACGAGCCAGCGTAAAAAGCCGGTGATTATCGACTTCGTGGTGCCTACGGAAGAGAACGTGTACCCGATGATCCCGTCCGGGCAAAGCATCGAGCAGATGATGTTGCGCAAAGACCTCGAGCATCTACGCGCCACCGTGGACACCGACGGCGAAGAGTGGTCGTTTGCTGACCAGGAGCAAATCCTGAAACAGTTCGTGGAACAGCCTGCAAGGCAATAAGGGGTGTGAAAGCATGGCAGGGATAACGGAAAACGGCAAAGAACACCAGCATACGATAACCGCGCTGGTGCAGAACCACCCGGGGGTGCTGGCAAGGGTGGCAGGGCTGTTTGCGAGACGCGGGTTCAACATCGAGTCGCTGGCGGTTTCGGTAACCGAGAATCCGGAAATCTCGCGTATGACCATTGTGGCGCGAGGGGATGACCGTGTACTCGAGCAAATCACCAAACAACTCAACAAGCTGATAGAGGTAATCCGCGTAGTGGACTACGTGGAGCACACGGCGGTGGAACGCGAGCTCGCCCTGATTAAGGTTAATGCCGAGCCCAGAGACCGTTCGGAGATACTGCAGCTGGCAGAGGTGTTTCGCGGTCGCGTGATCGACGTGGGCGAGAAGACTTTCCTCATCGAGCTCACCGGCGCGCCGGATAAAATCGACGCCTTTGCTCGCTTGATGTCGCCGTATGGCATCCGGGAGATGGCTCGCACCGGCGTGATTGCGATGGCGCGAGGCACTAAAACGGCATAGTGCAGGGGTTCAGCGGTGCAGGAGCTCATCACTGCAAAACAGGTGGACACGCTGTTTCTCGCCCTCGCGATAGCTGGTCCCGTTGCTGGAGCGGCTCTCGCTTGGGCAAAGGAAAGGCGCCTGCTGACAGGTTTGCTGTGGGGGTTGCTCCTCACCGCCAACTGGCTCCTCTGGCGGCTCTACAACGCTATCACCGACCGCCTGGGGCTGGACACCGTGCGCAATCTGCTGGTTAACCTTGCGTTGTTTGTAGCGCTGGGCGCGGTCGCAGGTTATCTGGCTGCACTTCGCGCGAAACGGAGGAATGCGTCGTATGGAGCTGGTGCGGGTGGTGGTCAAACGTCACAGCACTGACGACAGTTCGGAACTGAACATCAACATACAGACGACGCCGATAGGTAGCCTGCTGGCGGGGGCGGCGGTGATATGGCTAGGAGCTAAACTGCTCAGAATGGTAAAACGTCGGTGGTGGCTGCCTATGGGCGCGGGCGCGGCGATGCTGGCACTGCGTCAATGGCAAATCCATGACTTAGCAAAGCGCTGGAAGCGCGTTTCGCCAGCAGATGGAGCTGGGACAACTGAGGAGGACTGAAAATGGCACGAGTGTATTATGATGCAGATGCGGATACGAGCATACTCCAGAATAAAACCGTTGCAGTGGTAGGTTATGGGAGTCAAGGACACGCTCATGCGCAAAACCTGCGCGACAGCGGCGTGAGGGTGATTTTAGGGCTTCGCCCGGGTAAGTCATGGAGCAAAGCGGAAGCGGACGGTTTCGAGGTGTTTGAGGTGGATGAAGCCACGCGCCGCGCGGATATCATCATGATTCTGGTGAACGATGAGTTTCAGGCGTCACTGTACGAAAGCAAAATCGCTCCTAACCTCAAGGCAGGCAGTGCGCTCGCCTTTGCACACGGTTTTAACATCCACTTCCATCAGATTATCCCGCCGAAGACGGTGGACGTGTTTATGGTGGCTCCGAAGGGACCAGGGCACCTGGTGCGGAGGATGTATACCGAAGGCGTAGGCACGCCCTGTCTGATAGCGGTGCATCAGGACGCTACCGGCAAAGCGCGCGACCTCGCGCTGGCGTATGCGAAGGCTTTGGGCGGCACTCGCGCGGGTGTGATAGAAACCACCTTCAAGGAGGAAACCGAGACCGACCTGTTTGGCGAGCAGGTAGTGTTGTGCGGCGGAACCACCGCGCTGGTGAAGGCGGCTTTTGAAACCCTTGTGGCGGCGGGCTACCAGCCGGAGGTGGCGTACTTCGAATGCTTGCACGAACTCAAGCTCATCGTCGACCTGATGTACGAGTCGGGCATCACGGGGATGCGCTACTCCATCTCCGACACCGCGCAGTACGGCGACATGACGCGCGGACCACGCATTATCAACGAGCAAGTGCGTGCGGAGATGCTGCGCATCTTGAAAGAGATCCAGACTGGTCAATTCGCCAAGGAGTGGATTTTGGAGAACCGGGCGAACCGTCCGGTCTTTCGTGCCCTCGCTGCCGCCGACGAAAACCATCCGATTGAGCAGGTGGGGCGTCATCTGCGTGCGATGATGCCCTGGCTGAAGAAGCCAGCGGTGAAGCCAGAGGATTTGCAAAAATAGGCTGCTCTGAGTGCGGCGAAGCATCTCTGAGATTCTTCGCTTCGCTCAGAATGACAAAAGGGGCTGGAGGGCGAGGCTCCCGCCGAGCCGTCAGCTCGTGGTGCAGGCTTTAGCCTGCGAACGCTGGAAGAGGACAGGTGATGAACCATGAGTGAGGAAGGGGTACGCATCTACATCTTTGACACCACCCTGCGCGATGGGGAACAATCTCCGGGCGCATCCCTGAACGTGGAAGAGAAAATCGAAATCGCCCGTCAGCTTGAAAGGCTTGGCGTGGACGTGATTGAAGCCGGGTTTCCCATCTCCTCGCCGGGTGACTTCCGCGCGGTAAACGAAGTGAGCAAAATCGTGCAGAACGCGGCGGTATGTGGGCTCACCCGCGCCGTGCACAAGGACATCGAGGTGGCGGCAGAAGCGCTGAAGCCCGCTAAACGACCGCGAATCCACACGGGGCTGGGTGTTTCTGACATCCACCTGAAGCACAAACTGCGCATTTCGCGCGAAGAGGCGCTGGAGCGTGGTGTGGATGCCGTGAAGTTCGCCCGACGCTTCGTAGGCGAGGTGGAATACTTCCTTGAGGACGCAGGGCGAGCCGACCCCGAATACATTTACCGCGTTATCGAGGCGGTTATTGACGCGGGCGCGACCGTCATCAACGTACCCGATACCACAGGCTACACCGTGCCAGAAGAATTCGGCGCACTCATTCGCGGCATCATGGACAACGTACCCAACATCGACAAGGCGATTGTCTCCGTACATTGCCACGACGACCTGGGAATGGCAACCGCCAATACGTTAGCAGGCGTGCTCAACGGCGCGAGGCAGGTAGAAGTGACCATCAACGGCATTGGCGAGCGCGCGGGCAACACCTCGTTGGAAGAGGTGGTCATGGCGATACATACCCGCAAAGATGTGTTCAAGGATATGTACACGGGTATCAACACCACTGAAATCTATAAGACCAGCCGTCTGGTGAGCACGCTAACGGGCATTCTGGTTCCGCCTAACAAAGCCATCGTAGGCGCGAACGCCTTTGCCCATTCGTCTGGCATCCATCAGGACGGCGTGCTAAAGGAGCGCACCACTTACGAGATTATCGACCCGCGCATGGTAGGCATCACCGAGAGCAAGATTATCCTTACCGCACGGAGCGGACGGCACGGCGTGCGCCATCGGCTGGAAGAGCTGGGCTATCACATCGACGGCGAGCAGTTTGAACGCCTTTACGAGAATTTCCTCGAACTGGCGGACAAGAAGAAGCAGGTGTACGACGAGGACCTGGAGCTGCTCGTCGCCGATGCTGCCTCGACGGTGGTTCAAACCTACGAACTGGTGCATGTGCAGGCGCTGGCAGGCGACAAGATAGTGCCCACCGCCACAGTGAAACTGCGCCACGTTAACGGAGAAGAACGCACCGCCACCGCCACCGGCACAGGACCCGTAGACGCCGCCTACAGCGCCATCAACAACATCGTGCAGGCGCCCAACGAACTGCTGGAGTTTACCCTGCAGGCGGTAACAGAGGGCATTGACGCGATGGCGGAGGTTACCGTGCGCGTGCGTGGACAAGAGGGCGACGTGTTTACTGGAAGAGGGTCAGCCACCGATATCGTGGTTGCCAGCGCGAAGGCGTATGTGCAGGCGTTAAACAAGCTGCTGGACAAACGCTCGGGCGTACGGCGCAGCGCGATCGCCGAGGAGCTGGAACGAGTGTAACATGGACTACTGGCAGACCGTTTGGGGAATGATGCAGGTGTATTTGCCGTCGATAGGATTGTTCTTCGTCGGCGGCACTCTTGGGCATGGCATTGCCGACAGGCTGGGCTTTTCCCTGCGCGCCGAGTGGACGCGCTGGATGACTACGCTGTACCTCTTTAGCCTGCTCATTCCCCTGCCCCTGTGGGTGGAAGGAGCGATGTTCTACAGCCGTATCTGGCTGGTATACGCTCTGCTCTCGCTGACCATCGGCATCGCCAGGGGGCTGGCGTTCCCCGCTCGTGAAGAACTGCAGCGACGCGCCCGAGAACGGCTCCAGCGCGCCCGGCAGTCTATCCAGCAAACACTGGAACAGCAACAAAACGAAAAAAAGCGTATTATGTCTATAAACCCCTTTTCCATGCAGGAACACGCGGAAGGGTTGTCTAAAGGAAAAACCATCCAGACGCGATTTGAAAGGAGGAGCCATGTACTCACGCGACATGTGGAAGGTCGAACGGGGCATCCTGATACGTCAGCCGCCCCTTCGCGTGAGCATCTTTGTCGATGGGGCGAACATGTATTATGCCCAAAAGCGATTGGGTTGGTTTATCGACTTCCGCAAAGTGCTGCACTTCTTCGGCCCAGCACAGAACAACGTGATCAGTGAGGCGTATTATTACACCGGCGCGGACAGCGCGACCCTGGCAAGAGATATCCGATTTCACGAGTATCTGATGTACTCCGGTTATATCGTGCGCACCAAGAACATTAAACAGGTGATTGACGACACCACTGGCGAAATTGTAGAGAAAGCGAATCTGGATGTCGAACTGGTTATTGACATGTTCAACACGGTCAACCTGTTTGACATGTGCGTGCTGATGAGCGGCGATGGCGATTTCGAGCGCGCTCTGGAGCTGCTGCGCTGCAAGGGCAAACGTGTAGCGGTCGTAGCACATCCCGACATGACGGCGCGTGAGCTGCGCAATGTGGTTGGACGTAACTACTTTGATCTGCGCGAGATGGCTCCGCACGTTGCGCGCACCGACAGGATGCCGGAATACGACGAGGTCGCTATCGCGCGCGAGTACATACCGGAGGAAACCCCTTAGTGACGCTACAGGGTTACGTATACCATCCGCTGCCGGACGGTGTCCTTTTCAGACGCGGTTGCGTGTCCCCAACAAGACCATCCGCGCGACCGCGTCGGTTTTTGCCCCGCAACTGATTTCCCTCTGAGGAAGCCGAGGTGTAGATTGATACTTAGCGTCCCCCCTGTCATACTGAACGTTACGGAGTATCTCACCTTTCTGCTACCATGTTCCTCGCCGAGCTGGCGAAGCCAGGACACTAACAGGAGGATAGTATGGTGCTCAAAAGGATAGCCGTACTACCCGGCGATGGTATCGGTCCGGAGATAATCTCGCAAGCGTTGCGCGTGCTCAACCGCGTAGCCCAGCGTTACCGCTTGCAGCTTGAGTATAAAGAGGCGTTAGTGGGAGGAGCGGCATACGAGGCGACAGGGCATCCTCTACCTGCAGAAACCCTTGAGCTGTGTAAACAGTCCGACGCCGTGCTATTCGGCGCGGTGGGCGGCCCCAGATGGGATAACCTGCCTCCGTCACTGCGCCCCGAAGCGGGCGCACTGCTGCCCTTGCGTAAACAGCTGGGGCTGTACGCCAACCTGCGTCCTGCCCTGCTCTTCCCTGCTCTTGCTGGCGCATCCCCACTCAAACCGGAAATACTGGGCGACGGGCTCGATATTCTGGTGGTGCGCGAGCTAACAGGCGGCATCTACTTTGGTCAACCAAAAGAGCGACGCGACGAGGGTCGCACCGCCGTCGACACGTGCATTTACACGGTGGCGGAGGTAGAGCGCATCGCCCATGTCGCCTTCCGCGCGGCGCAGGGGCGACGCAAGAAGGTCGCATCGGTAGACAAAGCAAACGTGTTGGAAACCTCTCGCCTGTGGCGCGAGGTCGTGACGCGCGTGGCGCAGGAGTATCCCGACGTGGAGCTGCAACATGTACTGGTGGATAACGCCGCTATGCAGTTGATTCGCAATCCACGCCAGTTCGATGTGATACTCACCGAGAACATGTTCGGCGATATCCTGAGCGACGAAGCGGCGATGCTCACAGGCAGCTTGGGAATGCTTCCCTCCGCCAGTCTGGGCGAGGGCGCGTTCGGGCTGTATGAGCCAGTGCATGGCTCCGCGCCAGATATAGCCGGACAGGGGATTGCTAATCCGCTGGCAACCATTCTCTCCGCTGCCATGATGTTAAGATACAGCTTCGGCATGGATGAGGCAGCGAGCCATATCGAAAGAGCAGTGAACACCGCCCTGCGCGAGGGTTACCGTACCCCCGATATCTGGCAAGAAGGATGTCGCAAGATGGGCACAACGGAGATAACCGACGCGATACTTGAACACCTGTAGCATGAACATCCCTGTCCATGCGCCCGCAACAGGAATGTTCGAGCCAGGCCAGCACAGTGTTCAAACCCCTGTAGCACAGACATCCCCCGTCGATTGACGTGGTAAGCGCGTCTGCGGCGCAGGAAACGGCTCCTCCATTCACGAATTCAACAGCGAGGAGGTGTAACAGGGCAATGAATCTCTTCGAAATGCTCTTACAAACCACACAGCGCAACCCGGAGCAAACCGCACTGATTTTCCGCGACAACGCCATCTCCTATGGGCAATTGCTTCACGCAGTGAGCGGAGTGGCGAAGGGGCTGAAAGAACTCGGCATTGAGAAGGGCGACAGGGTGGCGATTCTGCTCCCCAATGTGCCTCAGTTCGTGATGGCTTATTATGCCTGTCAGGCGTTGGGGGCAATCGCCGTACCCGCCAACCCCTTGCTGAAGCCCGATGAGCTGCGCTACATCTACAACGACGCCGGCGTGAAGGCGGCGGTAACGATACCGATGCTGGCAGACGTGTTGAGGGCGGTGAAGCCGCAGGTTCCTTCTCTGCAACATCTGCTGCTGGCAGGAGGCGAAGATGCAGACTTTCTCCCCTTCGACGCCCTGTGGCAACAGCCTGCGCCCGTGCCCACGCCGCCAGAACTGAACCCACGCGAGCATCCCGCCGTGTTTCTGTACACCTCCGGCACGACAGGCTTCCCTAAAGGGTGTATGCTCAGCCATCGCAACCTGATTGCCAACTGCGAATCGTGCGTGCCCGTGCTGGAGATGGTCCCTGCAGACAACTTCGTGACCGTGCTACCCCTGTTCCATGCTTTTGCAGGCACGGTGTGCATGCACCTCTCCATCCACGTGGGTTGCACCAGCACATTACTGGAGCGATTCAGCCCAGACGGCGTGCTGGAGACCATTGAGAAACATCGCTGCACCATCTTCCCCGCTGTACCCACCATGTTCGCCGCCATCCTGCACTTCCCCCTGCCACGCGAGTACGACCTGTCGTCTCTGCGCGTGTGCGTATCGGGCGGGGCGCCGATGCCGGTGGCGGTCATGGAAGCTTTTGAGAAGCGGTTCAACGTGGTCATAATAGAAGGCGATGGTCCCACCGAGTGCTCGCCAGTTACCGCGGTCAATCCGCCTCGAGGGGTGCGCAAGCCGGGCAGCATTGGGCTGCCCATCCCGGGCGTGGAGATGAAAATCTTCGACGACAACGACAACGAAGTGCCCGTAGGCGAGCTGGGTGAGATCGTGGTACGCGGCGAGAACGTGATGCTGGGCTACTACAACCAGCCCGAAGCCACTGCAGAAGCCATGCGCAGCGGCTGGTACCACACCGGCGACATCGGCAAGGTGGATGAGGACGGCTATTTCTACATCGTGGACCGCAAGAAAGATATGATTATTGTAGGCGGTCTGAACGTGTATCCGCGTGAGGTGGAGGAGGTGTTGCATGCTCATCCTGCGATAGCGGAAGCTGCTGTCGTCGGGGAGTACGACGAGTTGCGCGGCGAGGCTCCGGTGGCTTATGTGGTGCTGAAACCGGGCGCGGAGGCATCGGAGCGCGAGATTATCCGCTATTGCCGCCAGAGGCTGGCAAACTTCAAGGTGCCTCGTCGTGTGGAGTTTCGCGAGTCGCTGCCCAAGTCGGGTACAGGCAAGATTCTTAAACGCCTGTTGCGCAAGGAAGTAGAGCAGGAACAGGGCGCGGGCGCAGGATGATCGGCACCCTCATCAACACGGCGTCGGTGATTGTGGGCACGGGAGTGGGATTGACGGCGCGGCGTTTGCTCAAGCCGCGCCTGCGTGAAACCACCATGCAAATTATCGGCTTGATGACGCTGATGATCGGTGTGCAGATGAGCCTGAGCGAAAAGAACCCCCTGCTACCACTGGCCAGCCTGTTACTCGGCGCGATAATCGGCGAGGGGCTGGATATTGAGGGCAGGCTGGACGCGCTGGGTAACGCCTTGCAACAGCGTTTCAGCAACGAAGGCGGCGGCACCTTCAGCCAGGCTTTTGTGAGCACCAGCATCCTCTTTTGCGTTGGTCCGATGACGATTATGGGTTGTATTCAGGACGGCTTGACCGGCAACTACAGTCTGCTACTGGTAAAGAGCCTGCTGGACGGGGTTTCCGCCGCCTTTTTCACCGCTGCTCTGGGTTGGGGGGTGTTGTTCTCGGCGGGCACAGTGCTGGTGGTACAGGGCGCGTTGACGCTGGGTGCAGGCTGGATAGGCAACGTGCTGACCGAAGGTATGAAAAACGTGATGTTTGCAACTGGTGGACTGATGATGCTGGGGTTAGGCATCCGTCTGCTGAACCTGCGCTCGATTCCAGTTGCGAACTTTTTGCCTGCGCTGCTTATCGCGCCGCTGCTGGTATGGGTAGTGAACCTGTGGCGCTAGCCTCTCTACGTACGCGCTCAATCGCTTTGCGCAGCGTTTCGAAGTCACGCTCGCCTTCAAAACGATAACGGATACGCCCTTCCCGATCAATGAGGTAGGTAATTGGCACGCCCTGTACCCAGTATGCAGACACGATTTGAGGCGTCGCCAGAGCCTGGGGGTAAGTGATTTTGAACTTTTCTATCCACTCGCGCACGGCGCGTTCGCCGTGTGTCTCGTTGACGGCTACACCTATCATCGCCAGTTCGCTCTCCGGATACGTCTGGCGCAAGCGCATGAGACCGGGCATCTCAGCTTCACATGGAGCACACCACGTACCGTAGAAATGGAGCAACAGGATTTTACCTTTCAGGTCTTCCAGACGCAGCCGTGCGCCGTCGATACTTCGCAAGTTGAAAGACGGGGCGGGGTCAACACGTTTCGGGTGTATCGGTGCAGCGGTTGCCCACTGTTGCTCATCTGCCCAGCGTGACCGCTCTCTCGCCCACCATGCTTTCCACTGCTGGAAGACAGCTTGCTGCTTCTCGGGGGGATCGGCGATTCGGGTAAAGTAGGGTTGCCCGGTCAGCTTGCGTAACACGCCCAGTGCGAAAAAGCGGGTGGTTCGGTCGTGGTCGTCCAGAAGCGGTATCACCGCTGGAACCACGCGCTTGTCGTTTGCAAAGCGCGCCTGGCTGACGGCGGCACGGCGGATATCCACATCCTCGTCTCGCAACCCTGCCAGCAGCAGGCGCATCCCGCGTTTTCGGTCGAGCTTCCACAAAACCTCCATCGAGCGTCGCCGCACCGCCGAGCAGTTATCCTCTAACCCTCGTTCCAGCAGCGAGTAGGCGTCTTCAATTTTCCAGTCCTCGATAGCCTCCACCGTCGCCAGACGCACCAGCGGATTAGGGTTGCGGAACAGCTCCTGCGCCAGCTTCGCGCGTTCGGCGTTGGGTGCGCGTGCTATCCTGTCGGCCACGCTGACGGTGGTCTCTTCGCTGGTGGGCAGCTGCAGATTCCGGTGCTGGCGATCGGCGATGAAGGGGTACACCATGACAAAGATCACTGCTGCGGCGGCTACAATGACCAGAACGCCCCATGAGGGGTGAACCTTCTGCTGGGTTTTCTCACCTTCGCCGCCAGATTGAGAGGAAGAAGCCATCCCGTACCTCCTGCCACCCCGCCAAGCCTGACATGGCACTCAGGACGTGCGCGAACAAAACTTCACACACACCCACGATACCTGTCTTGTATTGAAGTCTACCACATTAGCCCGTTCGCTGTAAACGGGCATTTGACACGATAGCAATCAGCACAGTACAATAACAGCCAGCATGACTGGGGAGACACACAAGGTTGCCCGCGCCGCGGCGGTGATGATGGCGGCGATTTTTGCCAGTCGCGTGCTGGGGCAGTTACGGGATACCGCCATCGCCGCCTGGTTCGGTCAAAACGCTTATACCGATGTGTATCGGGCTGCGTTTTCCATTCCCGATTTGCTGTTCTTCCTCATCGCAGGGGGCGCGCTTTCCTCGTCCTTTGTGCCGG
>JANWYZ010000093.1 GCA_025054895.1 bacterium
TCGGCAAGGCGCATAACCGCGCGGCGCACCTCGCACAGGGCAGGTATTTGATGTTGCTCAACTCCGATGCGAAGGCGCACCCGGGCTCACTCAAGGAGCTGGTAGACTACGCCGACGCCCACCCCGACATCGGCGTCATCGCTCCCAAGGTACTGAACCCCGATGGTTCCCTGCAATACTCCTGTCGGCGCTTTCCGGTGTACGAGGCAGGGCTGTTCCGCAACACCTTTTTGGGCAGACTGTTTCCGCGGAACCGCTTCGTGCGCGACTATCTGATGACCGATTTTGACCACGCACGCACGATAGGGGTGGACTGGGTATCCGGATGCGCGATGATGGTGCGACGCGAGGCATGGCAGCAGCTGGGCGGCTTCGATGAGCGGTTTTTCATGTACTGCGAGGACGTGGACCTGTGCTGGCGGGCGCACGAGATGGGCTGGAAGGTGGTATACCACCCTCAGGCGGTGGTCACCCATGCCATCGGACGCAGCAGCGACAAGGCGGTGAACGCCATGATTCGGCAGTTCCATCGCAGCCATCGGCTGTTTTTCCAGAAGCACTACGCTCGCCGTGCGCCTGTGTGGAGCCGGTTGCTGATTCCGCTGGGGTTGTGGCTACGAGCGAATCTACTCATAGCGCGTAACTACTTGATCGCACTCCGGTTGAAGGCGTCAGGAAAGTAGTTTGCAGCTGAAGCGACCTCCTCTTGAACGAATCTCTGTACAGGGTCAACGCACCCAGTGGAGGCAGGGTTAGCGACTGAAGGAACCACCCCACTCCTGAGCGAAAACAGAGGTGCTGCAGTCCCCGGTCAGAGCCGCGCTCTCCCAAACGAGGCGTCGCCTCTGCGGATCTGAGATAGCCAGTGGAAGCCGGTTTAGTCGGAATAGAAACGGCTTCAGCTGTGAAGGACACTGTGCAAGAGATGAAATACGGGTCTTTTTCAGCAAACCGTTCAGGACACAGCGCCCCTCTTCCAGGGCAGGACACAACAGGGAGGGTACAGCACATGAACAAATGGTTGTGGGCTGTCGTCGTCAGCCTGATGATGTTCGGTGTATCTCATGCTCAAAACGAAGCAGCCGGTATACAAGCGGTGGTGGAGAAGGTAGCGCCCTCTATCGCCACAGTGAAAGTGGTGCTGAAGACTACCGTAAAGATGGGCAGTGAGAGCATGGAAGAAGAGTCCAAGTTGAGCTTGCAGGGTGTGGTCGTAACATCCGATGGACTGATTATGGTGTCGAACTCACCGTTCTCTCCGCGGCGTATCATGGAGATCCTCTCAGGGGAGTCGATGCCCGCCGGTATGGACTACAAGATGACCCCTACTTCAATCAAGGTCATCTTCGGCAACGAAGACAAGGAATACGACGCCTTTCTCGCCGCTACCGACGCCAGATTAGACCTCGCCTTCATCAAGGTGGAGGGGCTGGGCGAAAGGCAGTTGACGCCGTTAGACCTTGGCAGTGCAGTGGACGCAAAGCTGGGACAGCAGGTGATAGCCGTCTCGCGCCTGACCAAAGGCTACGACTACGCGCCTTATTTCGCACTGGGGCAAGTTTGTGGGGAGATTGCTAAGCCACGCCGCGCATGGATGCTTCTGGGAGACATCTTCCAGCTGGGCTTGCCGGTATTCACCCTGAACGGTGATCTGGTGGGGGTGTTGACTACTGTTGCCCCTGAGACGAAAGACGAAGGCGGCGATACGATGGGCTTTACGCTGTTTATGCGCCTGCTTTCGGGCGGTGGCAGCTCTGGAACCGGTGGGGTATTTATCATTCCCGCGCAACAGGTGAAGCCACTGGTAGAGCAAGCGAGCCGCCGCGCAACGGAGCTGGCAGCCGAACGAGCCAGGAGGAAGCAGGAGCCTCCTGCTAAACCCAACACCCCAGCTCAGCCGGCGAAACCCAAAAAGTAAACCGCTGCCTCCTGGTGATTGGAGCTGTGATCTACCCGCTTTCTGTGGAAACAGCGGAAGCAGATATGGTTCACTTGCATTTTGCAAAAGATGTGGTATAATATCAATGGAATTGAGCGCGGTATACTCAAATAAATTGCATGATAGTTGCGCAAATTGAAGGAGGTGAGGGCTATGGCACGGCGTGAATTGACCATTACTCGTCGTGAGGCCAATGGTGGCATCCGCCGTTGGGATCCGTTTGCGGAGATGGAACGCCTGCATCGCGAAATGGATCGCTGGTTCGACCGGCTATTTCCGTTCAGCCCCCTCACTCGCTGGAGTTCGGATGTGGAGATGGGCTTTGAGCCTGCTGTAGATATCTACGAGACCAGTGAGGAACTGGTAGTGTTTGCCACACTGCCTGGCGTGGACATGAAAGATATCCAGGTGGAAACGACTGCGGACACGCTTATTCTGCGTGGCGAGCGCAAACCCTTACTTAGCGATGAGAACGCAAGGCTACACTACCGCAGCGCGTGGGGCGGGCATGGAACCTTCGAAGCACGTTACGACCTGCCGGTCGAGATTAATCCAAACAAAGTGAAGGCGACGCTCCGCAACGGCATCCTGGAGGTACGCTTGCCGAAGGTGGAATCCGCCAAGGCGAAGGCGGTGAAAGTTCAGGTCGAGTAGCCTACCTTTCTGAAGCATCCTCAAACGAACGCATCCCCGCCCATACAGGGCGGGGACGCTACCTGTAGATGCTGTGGCTACAGCGCACGTTTTACCTTGCCCGCCTTCAAACAGCGCGTGCATACCTTGAGCCGACGCACACTACCATTTACTACCGCGCGCACCGGTTGCAGATTGGGATACCACACCCGCTTGGTGCGAGGCGCACGCAACGCCCATGCCCCAGAGTGAACATGCCGAATATTTTGACCGTGCATAATGCCCTTACCGCAGATATCACATACATGAGCCATCTTGCATAACCTCCCTGCTGATGAAACCGCACGCTATTATACCAGACGGTTTACTGATTTCGCAAATGGGCGGCAACGAGGGTTGACATAATGCTGGTAAACATGATAGGCTATGTTAAAACGTCTGCTGAGAAAGGAGATGAACCATGAAAGCGTTATTCTGCACGCTGCTGCTTTTCGCCAGCTTGGGTGGCGCATGGGCGCAGACGCTGGTCACACCGGTACGTCCGAAGGCGGTTCACCCCATGATACTGAGCACGGTGAAGCGATTCGTGACCCCTGCCAAGAGCCATCTTGCGCCTGCTTCGGCGCAACAAGCGCCTACCCTGACGCTGTACGATGCCACTTCTCAGGCACAGCTTGCTTACGATGGAAGTTACGTTTATCTGTTCGGACCGGCTAGCGGGGAAGTGTTCCGTGAGCAGATTCCGCTGCTGGGACCTGCCCGCTTAGATGCTCTGCAGATACTGTACTCCGCTGGAGGCGCAGCAGGTAGCACAGTCAACGCGACGGTGCGTGTATACGGGTGTCGTTCTGGTTTCGTAGGCGATAACCCGATCACCTCCGGCTTCCCGCTGTTGTTCTCGTTCTCTGGCAGCATTCCGGCGGACGGCACGTACCTGTGGACGCTCGACCTGGGCGATGCAGTGTACAACGCGGGCAATGATGCGCAGGGCAAGCCATACGCCAATGACCTGGTGGTAGAGATCGTGTTCACCGGTTTGCCCGCCAACATCCCCGATTTCTTCATCGCCAACGGCGCCAACTCGCTGGGTTTGCGCAACGAGGGTGGACTGGCGCGGCAGAAGCCGAGCCTCTTCCCGCTGGGCGCTGGCAAGTTTTTCGATGATGTGAGCAACCGCTTCCACATGGATATGTATTTCACGGGAACGAGTGACAACGTGTGGACACAGGGCACAGGGAACTGGTGGTTTGGCGGCAGCCCGTTGGGCAACTTCTCCATCAGCGTGTACGGTAACTACAACTTTGTGGGCAAGGTGTCCAACAACGCCGGGGTGGACATGGCAGAGGTGAAGGTGCAAATAGACGGACATCCTGTCACTGTACCTCTTGAACTCGTTAGCGATAACGTCCGTGCGTTCACCCTGCCGCTTACACCCAACGCCGAGCACGACGTGCGCATCGTGACGGGACCGCCCTATCTGGTGCGCGCTAAATCGGTCACCGCCTCATCGCCCGCAACGCCGGTCGTGGAGGACTTCTTCCTGATTTCCGGCGACCTGGATGGAGATAACGAGGTGACGCTGTTCGACTTCGGTATCCTGGTGCAGAGCTTTGGAGAGGTGGGTGACTAGTAGTCTGTGTTCAATTCTGATTTTGATACCTCTTAGCATCCCTCTCCCAGAGCGAAATCGGGGATTGTGAAAGGCGAGAACTGCCTGAGCAGATTCTAAAGGGCAGACTGTTGCCATCGTAGCCCACCATTGACACGGTGGGCTACATGTTTACAACGGGGCAAGAGAGTGTTCGAGAAAACGGTGCATCGGCTCATCTGCATCTTCACGCGGGATGTTTGTGTCTTCATCGCGTTACTGTACCGATTCCTCGCATGTTATCCAGACCGCTTGACAAACCGTCCGTGAAACGTTTACAATCTATGCCTGCAGGACGCAAGTGCCTGCGGGGATGGGGAAAGCATGGACGGTACGATGCCCGCTAAAACAGGCTCTGTACGAACAGCCGCTCCTTCTGCCTTCGTGCGCCAGAAGAGTTTGGACGATGAAGTACGATTCGTAAAAGGAGTGGGAGAGGCTTTAGCGCAGGTGCTTGCCAGGCTGAATATCTATACTGTGTTCGACCTGCTGATGCACCTGCCGCGGCGATATGAAGACCGCACACATTTCCGCACCCTGTCACAGGTGATGCCCGGAGAGGCAGTAACGGTTCACGGCGCCGTCGTGGCGGCGGATAACGTCTCTCCACGCCCCAAAATAACCGTCACCAAAGTCATCATCGACGACGGCACGGGCACGCTGGAGCTGGTGTGGTTCAATCAGCCCTACCTGAAAGATAAATTCCTGAAGATGCGCGGGCAGGACATCGTAGCGTACGGTGTGGTGCAAAACGCACCCTATCACTACCAGATGCAAACGCCCGAATGGGAGCCATTGACCGAAAGCGACCCGCTTGCCGCGCACCGTATCGTGCCCGTATACCCGCTGACCGAAGGGCTGGCGCAATCGCGTATCCGCCGCATCCTGTACAACGCCTTGCAGACCTACGAGCCGGTGTTAATCGACTGCCTGCCCCCAGACCTGCGCAGGCGATTGAACTTGATGCCCTTTGCAGAGGCTGTGCGTAATGCTCATTTCCCCGAAAGCATGGGACATCTCGAACGCGCCCGTCGAAGGCTCATCTTCGAAGAGTTCTACCTGTTGCAGCTGCATATCGCTCAGCGCAAGGTTGCTGAAACCACCGGTGTACCCGGCATCCGTTTCCTTATCGACAGGGATGTGCTGTGGCGCAAGCTGCACGAAATAGTGCCTTTTGACCTCACGAACGCACAGCGGCGCGTCATCGACGAAATCTGGAACGACATGGCACGCGATTACCCGATGAACCGTCTGCTACAGGGCGACGTGGGCTCGGGTAAGACCGTGGTGGCGGCGGCGGCGATTCTGGCGTGTGTGGAGAACGGTTATCAGGCGGCGGTGATGGTGCCCACCGAGATCCTCGCGGAACAACATTTTATCGTGCTGTCTCGTCTGTTCCGCCGGTTGGGTATTATCGTAGACCTGGCGGTGGGCAGCCTCACCCAGCGAGGCAAAAGGTCGGTGCGCGAACGCATCGCCACAGGCATCACGCAGGTGGCAGTGGGCACGCATGCACTGATTCAGGAGGGCATCGAGTTCCGCAAGCTGGGGCTGGTTATCATCGATGAACAGCATCGCTTCGGTGTGTTGCAACGCGCCGCCCTGCGCGAAAAAGGCGAGAACCCCGACGTGCTGGTGATGACCGCTACGCCCATCCCGCGCACGCTCACCATGACCCTGTACGGCGACCTGGACCTCTCCATCATCGACGAGCTACCGCCCGGGCGCAGACCAGTGAAAACGCACCGCAAGCGCGCCCACCAGAGAGCGCAGGTGTACGAAGCAGTGCGCAAGCTGATTCAGCAGGGACAGCAAGCGTACATCGTCTGCCCGCTGATTACCGAGTCCGAAAAGATGCAGGCGAAGGCGGCAGAGGATTTAGCGAAGCACCTGCAGGAGGAAGTGTTCCCTGAACTGCGCGTGGGACTATTGCACGGACAGATGAAGCCGCTGGAGAAAGAGGAAATCATGGAGCGGTTTCGCGCGGGCGAGATAGATATCCTGGTCTCTACCACCGTTATCGAGGTAGGAGTAGACGTGCCCAATGCGACGGTCATGGTCATCGAAGACGCTGAGCGGTTTGGTCTGGCGCAGCTTCACCAGCTGCGTGGGCGCGTGGGGCGCGGTGCGAATCAATCCTACTGTATCTTAATTAGCGATTCCAACGGCGAGGATGCCAACCGTCGGCTGGACGTGCTGGTGCGCACCAACGACGGCTTCGTAATCGCGGAGGAAGACCTGCGTTTGCGCGGACCGGGCGAGATATACGGTACGAAACAAAGCGGCGTGCCATCTCTGCGTGTAGCGGACATCTTGCGCGACGCCGAATTGCTGGAGTTGGCTCGACAGGAGGCGTTTAACACTGTGCGCGACGACCCCGAACTAAAACAACCACAACACCGCCTGCTGCAAAGCGCGATGCAGCGCAACATGCCGCGAGCGGTGCTGGCAACGGTGAGCTGAGATGACAGAATGCCGAGTAGCCATCTATCCGGGCTCGTTCGACCCTGTTACCAGCGGGCACTACGACATCATCGTGCGGGCGTCACGCCTGTTCGAAAAGCTGATTGTTGCGGTTGCGCCCAACCCTGCAAAACAACCGCTGTTTACAGTGGAAGAGCGCATTGCTATCTTGCAGGAAGTTTGCGCCTCCTTGCCTAACGTGCAGGTAGAGGGGTTTGATGGTCTGCTGGTTGAGTTCGCCATGAAGCGTGGCGCACAGGTGATTGTCAAAGGCTTGCGCGCGGTGAGCGATTTCGACTATGAGCTGCAGATGGCGCTGACTAACCGCCGCCTGTGTCCGCAAATCGAAACCGTTTTCATGATGACCAATTCCGAATACGTCTTTCTGTCTTCCAGTATAGTAAAAGAGATCGCTCGGCTGGGAGGCAGTGTGCAGGGGTTAGTGCCGAAGGCAGTAGAGCCTTATCTGTACCGAAAGCTGGGTAGAGCGGCGCCGAATCGAGAAACGAACAGGGGGTGATTACCATAGAAATCTTACAGCTTCTAAAACAGTTAGAGGAACTGGTAGAGAACACGAAGTACATTGCCCTGCTGAAGCTCACATACGGTCTGGATCATGATGAGTTTTTTGTGCTGGTGAACCGCATCCGAGCCTCTTTGCCAGAAGATGTGAAACGGGCAAGCAGCGTGACGCGGGAACGCGACCGCATCCTCGAAACGGCTCGCGAAGAGGCAAACCACATCATCGAGGAAGGCAAGGCGGAAGCGGCGCGTATTTTGGAAGAAGCGCGTTTGCAGGCGCAGCGCATGGTAGACCAGAGCGAAATCGTGATGATGGCAAAGGAGCAGGCGCAGCAAATCGTCGCTAACGCACGTGAAGACGCAAGGCAGATTCGGCGTGGCGCAGATGAGTACGCCCGCGACGTGCTGAACAGCCTGGAAGTGATGCTGGCGAAAACCATGGGCACCATCCAGCGCGGCAAAGAGACGCTGGAAGAGTCTTTACGCGAGGAGGAGCGCGTTCCTGCAGGTATGGGGCGTGGGTAGGCTCTGGCACGGTCGTCGGCGGTGTACTGGAGCGTCCAAGCCCACGACAAAAGGAGATAATACAGCATCGCTGGCAACCACGGGAGGTTGCCCCTGCAAGAGTATCTCGTACGCCTACTTGCAGGATAGCCTCCCGTGGTTTGTACTTCTAAGCAGGATGTACGTGCCGCCAGCTGATATCGGTTACCTGCAGCGTGTTCCTGCTTGCCAGTTCGAGGCGGAGCGGATGGTCGCTACTTCACCGCTGCATCGCCGCGCTCACCCGTACGGATGCGTACGGCATCGGCAACAGGGATCAGGAAGATTTTGCCGTCGCCAATCTCGCCGGTTCGAGCCGCCTCTTGTATCGCCTCTACCACCTGCTCTGCGAGCGCATCAGGCACTACTACCTCTACCTTCACCTTTTGCAACAGGTTGATGGTGTACTCCGCGCCGCGGTAGGTCTGCGTGTAACCCTTCTGTTTGCCCGATCCGTGTACCTCGGTGACGGTGATGCCAGCGATGCCGATTTCGCTGAGCGCAGCCTTCACCTCATCGACCTTCTGCGGGCGGATGATAGCCTCCACTTTAATCATCGTGTAACCTCCTTAGAACCTGTACACCTGCGAGTACACCACGGTCATCTGCTGCTTCTTGGTGGCGGCTCCAGCATCGTTCAAGAAGAAGGGCTGGTTGGAGCTATCGAAACGCACCTCGAAGCGGCTGATAGATGAGCCGATAGGGTACTCATAGGTTACAGTGAATTCGCTCAGCTTCTGCACCACACCGGTGCGGAAGCCGTCTTGATCGTCGAGATAGGAGTAACGCAGAGCGATTGCACGCCCCTTAGACAGCGCACGCCGATAGTAAACTGCATACCCTAACCACTTTGCGCTCACTGACTTGTCTTCGCCGTAGTCGAAGTTTACTCCGACCTTATCTGCTCCCATTGTATAAAACAGCACGGTGTCCCAGACGGTGCGTGCGCCACTGGCGGGAGCGATCGCCTCGTCGCCCGTGAGTATGTTCTGGATGAAGCTGAGACGATCGCTGGCGTAGTTCAGTGCAAGATGGAAACTCTTTTTGCCGTTGTTCTCTTCCGTGATGTCCCATCCGTTGACCAGCATCGCTTGTAGCCCCCAGCCTGAACCCAGGCTGGTAGACGCCCGGATGCCTGTGTGATAGAAAGGAATGGCGTACACGAACGGCAACGAGCGGGAGTAGTTGTCGTTCGCGCTGGACTCGATTACCTCTGCGCCCAATGCTGTGACAAACTTGCCCACGTCTACTGTCCAGTTGCCGACACTGGTAGTGATGTACGCTTGCTGAAACAGCTTGAATTTGTCTTCGCCGGGGTTGTAGTGTACCAGGTCGGCGGTTTTGCCGGTAGTCAGAGTCAACGTAAATCCAACGGGCTCAGGATTACGTTTGAGCGTCACTTCTAGTAGGCTGAGGGTCAGCGAGCCCGAACGCTGGTCGAAGGCGCGCACCACGTTCTGGTTGGTTCCGTTTGCGCTGGATGGTGGGTTATTGAAATTATAGCCCATGTACACATCCAGCAGACCACTTAACTCCACATCGGGGGCGCCCTGCACACATAACGCAGAGGCAACCCACAGAGTACACACCACGTACAGAGCAAAACGTCGCATCCAGACACCTCCTGGAAAATGGGATGTTTTGGTTTTGGAAAGCATCGCAGAGGGGCGCAAAAGCCTCTCCGTTCGCGGCGTCGCGTACAAGAGCGGGAACGCTGCAGTGCGTGGCTAGTCGCCGTTGTGTAGCCAAATCGAAAACGGCGGACAAATGCTTACAACGCCTCTGTCTGCCGTTTCTCAGGGGGACTACTTCGTCGCATCCTTGACGTTACAAATATACCACATGACAGACCCTTTGTCAAGCAAAGGGTTTACTTTTTTGCAGACGCGAGCAAGGATGCTCCAGTGAACGTCGTACAATCGCACCTTGACGAGCTGCTGTATAGCATCACCCTGCGCTACTCAAGTTCATCACCTCGTGTAGCCGGAGAAGGTATTCCTCGGTTTGGGCATAGAGCGCCCTAGGCGGGCGTGGGCTCAAGCGCATACCGCAGTGCGCGAGGTCGTTGCGCAAATCGCGTAAATCGGGCCAGAGCTGTTTAAGCAAGTCACTTAGCTTGGGATTGTCCAGCCAGACCAGCTGGCAGGAACTGGTCTCCCGCGCGGGGAAAGCGTTGCTCAACTCGTGTTCTACTCTATCACGAAACTCGTCATGCAACCAGTATTCCCTTTGTAGCGCAGCACGACCTGCTTTGTACCAGATCGCCCAGTTCACAACCCACTCCCGCGCCATTAGCGCGGACTGCACTACCATTCCGTAGGCGAAAAGACTCTGAATGAAGTTAACCTGCTTGCGAAGGTACGCCTCATCAAGCACCTCGGTCGGCTCGTAAGCCAGTTGACCTGTTCGCTTGCGAACCTCCTCCAGCAGGAGGCTAAAGGGCCTTGCCCATACGGCTATCTCCTGTGCAGCATTGGTAATTGTTTCAAGCAGCCCTTGTGCCGTTTGAGCCGCCTCGATGGGACGAGCAAGCTGCAGCGCTTGCGATAGCTGCTGCAAACTGCTACCAGCAGTATGAAGATGTTGTGGTCTCGCAGCCTGGTCTTTCCAGAGCTGTCGGTGCGTCTGGCAAAGGGTCTTCCCTATCCACCTGGCGTCTCCAGTCTCTTTGAACCGCTGAGTAGCGGATGCCCAGTCCAGCAATTGCAAAAACAGGATAAGGTCGAGCACAGGCGCTTCATCTTTTCCTTCTAAGTATTGTCCGTAGAAAATGTGCTTTACGCACACCTCCCTAGTGGCTCGCAAGAACATCACGATCGAGAGCAGTAGCATCGGCAGGGAGCGGAAAGCGTGCGTGATGTCCACCGCAATCTCTTCCTGCTGCTGGACACTTTCTGCAACGATGTCGAAGATTTGCCACAGCTCCTCCTCGCTTCGGCCAGCAGGAATGTCCTTGTCGGTGAGGGTCGTCCTGTCTCTTACCATGCTGCAGAAGCATTCCCAATGCTTTTCGCGCGCCTCCTTAGTAAGAAAAACCACAGTTTCTTGGGGGCGAAGCCATTCTACTACCGCTGACGGGAACAGGTCTGTGCGGTATCTTCGGTCGCCCCAGATATACTCGACCTGCTTGTATTTTCCTGTACCCAAAAACGTCAGGAGCTTCACTCGACATCACTCCTTCGGGACGATTTTCACGATGACCCGGCGATTGCCGCTGGTTTCTACTTCGACATCCGCTAGCAGTTT
>JANWYZ010000094.1 GCA_025054895.1 bacterium
TCCCTGATAGCCCACCATTGAAATGGTGGGCTATGACGGAAACAAACCTGCCTGCGCAGGTTTTACAATCCGCGAAGGCGGATTGTGTTCCACCATAGCCCCCGATTTCAATCGGGGGAGAGATGTTGCGCAATCGTAAACTCATAACTTAACAGAGCACTAGTCGGCCGAAAACTCTATCAGCTCCTTCGGCGCGTGCGTGAGCACTTCGCATCCGTCCTCTGTCACCAGCACATCGTCCTCAATGCGCACGCCGCCGAAGCCTTCGATATAGATGCCCGGCTCCACCGTGAACACCATGCCCGGCTCCAATACCACTTCCGACTTCTGCGCGAATCCCATACCATCATGCACACTCAAGCCGATGCTGTGCCCCAGCGAGTGGGTGAAGTAGTCACCATAGCCAGCATCGGCGATGACCTGCCGCGCGACGGCGTCGATATCACACCCTTTCACCCCCGGTTTGATGGCTTCGATAGCGCGCAGCTGCGCCTCCAGAACGGTCTGGTAGATGCGTCGTTGCTCCTCTGTTGCCTTGCCGATAATCACCGTGCGGGTGATGTCCGAGCAGTAGCCGTTCACCTCTGCGCCAAAGTCCAGCGTTACAAAGTCGCCCGGGCGGAAGCGACGCTCGGAAGTCTCTGCGTGGGGCATGGCGGAGTTCTCACCGGAGGCGACGATGGTTTCAAATGCGGGGCGGCGCGCTCCCTGCCGACGCATATAAAACTCCAGCTCCATCGCCACATCCATCTCTACCGTTTCGGGCTGCATGAAAAGCTGAATGTGGTTGAAGGCGGCGTCGGCGATGCCGCACGCTTCGCGGATACAGGCGATCTCCTCAGCGTCCTTCACCAGTCGCAGCTCCTCCACCACTCCGTTAGTGGCTATCCATTCCACGCCCAACTCGTTGTACTTTTCGCGCCAGCCTTCCAGTGTCTTGACAGTGATGTTGCTCGCCTCGAAGCCGACCTTGCGCAGCCCGCGAGCCTCCAGCTGGGTTTTGAGAATGTCGTCATCGGGGTTGTCGGGCACAACCACTTCGAAACCAACCGCTTCCTTCTGGGCGCGCAGCGTGTACCGCTTGTCGGTAAGCAACACGGTAAAGTCCCTGCCAATCAGCAGAGATCCCGCGCTGCCAGTAAAACCGCTCAGGTAGCGCACATTCGGGCGAGAGGTGATAAGCAGAGCTTCGAGGAAAGGTTCGTCCATTCGGGTTCGTAGCCGTTCGACGCGGTGAGCGAAGCGCAGGCTCATCGGCGGCTCTCCTCCAGGATGAATTTTACAGCGTCCAGAGCCATCAGGTAGCTCATCACGCCAAAACCGGCGATGATGCCGTGCGTCACTGGAGCGGTCACCGAATGCCGCCGAAACTCCTCCCGTCCGTAAATATTAGAAAGATGCACTTCTACCGTTGGTAAACGCACGGCAGCGATGGCATCCCGAATGGCGATGCTATAGTGCGTGTACGCGCCAGGGTTGATAATCAGTGCATCCGCCCATTGAAGCGACTCGTGGATAGCCTCGATGATTTCCCCTTCGTGGTTGGACTGCGTGATGCGCACCTCCAGATTCAACGACTTCGCCCGCTCCAGAATACGCTGGTTAATCTGCTCCAGATTCAGATGACCGTACACCTCGGTCTCCCGTATCCCCAGCATGTTTAAGTTGGGACCATGAATAATATCAACTCGCGGCATGTGTGTTCTCTCTCCTTATGCTTGTTGTTGCCCCGTCTCTTCTTCCACCAGAAGCTCGATGATGCCATCGCGGATAGGATAACGGCGATGGCACCGATCGCAAACCAGGCTATCTTCGCTCTCCTGACGCAACGGGGGACGGTCGTCGCATGCTGGACACGCCAGAATACGCAATAGTTCCTCGCTCAAGGGCATCTTCTCCAGCCTCCTGCCTCAGGGTCATCGGTGGTATTTTAGCATATTTACTGGGGGAATCCAAACGGGCGGACGGTGCAAGTTACATCCGAAGTTCCGCACGGAACGTTGCTGCAAACCCACTGGGGAGGACAATGTCGAAGGGCGAATTCTCCACAACCTGTGTCTGTTTGAAATGTTTCCTGTCTAGAGTAATAAAGAAGTCTACGTTTGCGACAACAACACACGCCCATGCCGCAGCATCTTTTGCAGGCAACAGCTCCAGCGCCTTCTCCGTCAGTTCCTCACTGGCAGATGTAATCACTGTTGCGCCGACTGCGCCGATAATTTGCTCAAGAACACTCGATGCACGAGGCAATTTGGTGCTCACGTTCCGCCTGACCTCCTGCAGTACTTGGGCGCAGGTGAATGGTTGAAGTAACCGTAAAGCACACCAGTCCAATATCTGACGCGAACCTCCTGTTGACGAGCCTGCCCCAGCTATGTAGACACTTGCATCAAGAAAAACCCGGTACATCCCCTACTTCTCTGCCTCCGCCTCCCCGTCAAGCGGCTCAAGCAGATCAGACAGGACTACACCTTCCTCGCGCATAATCTCCTCGAACCGTTCGCACGCTTCTAGCAGTTCACTCGGTTGCAGGCGTATGGAAAGAGTTTGTTCCATCTGGTACAGATAGACCCGCATGCCGGGCCGCAATCCCATGCTCTGTGCTATCTCGCGCGGTATTTCTATAGTGTACGGCGATTGTAGGATAACCTCTGTTGCTGGCATCGTTTTCCAACCTCCTGCCCACATTTTACCCTCCGTCTTCTCCCCAAAGCAAATCGCTGTGAGGATGTTCGAACTTGCTCTCTTACAGACATCTGTCACCCCCCATTGAAATGGTGGGCTATGATGAGGGGAAAACCTGCCTCCGCAGGTTGCCAATCTGCGAAGGCGGATTTCCTCCAGACCATAGACCCCGCCTTCCATCGCGGGGGACCTTTGCAATAGAGCAGGGTTGAAAGTTACCTGCGATTTGGCTATATTGTATATTGGATACCACCCTTGAGGAGCCACATGCCACAGTTACCAAATACTGAAACCGTTCTCGTCATCGATTTCGGGGCGCAGTATACGCAGCTCATCGCGCGACGCATTCGCGAATGTCATGTATTCTGCGAAATCATCCCCGCCGACACGCCCGCCGAAGAGATTGCCCAAAGGCAACCGAAAGGCATCGTGTTATCAGGCGGACCCGCCAGTGTGTACGAGCCGGACGCCCCACGCGCCGACACGGGCATTTACCAGCTGGGCATTCCCATCCTGGGCATCTGTTACGGACACCAGCTCATGAGCTACCAGCTGGGCGGTCTGGTGGAGCCATCCGAAAGACGCGAGTACGGGCGTACTGAGCTCACTGTGATAGAGCCTGAAGACCCTCTCTTCGCCGGGTTCAACACACATCTGACCTGCTGGATGAGCCACGGCGACAAGGTGCTGCAACCCCCACCCGGCTTTCGGGTAACTGCGCTGACCGAATCCACGCCCGTCGCCGCGATGGCTAACCCGTCTCGCCGTTTCTACGGCGTGCAGTTCCATCCCGAAGTACACCATACTCCATTTGGCAGGCAGCTGATAGATCATTTCCTCAAGCGCGTGTGCGGTTGTACAGGTGATTGGACGCCGGGTAACTTCGTGGAGCAGGCATCACAGGAGATTCGCCAGCAGGTAGGCGGTGGGCACGTGCTGGTGGCGGTAAGCGGCGGTGTGGACTCGATGACCGTTGCTGCGCTGGTATATCACGCCATCGGCGGCAAAAGGCTGACCTGCGTGTTTGTAGACCACGGGCTGCTGCGGGCGGGCGAAGCGGAACAGGTGCGCGAAACCTTCTCACGCCTCTTTCCGGTACACCTCGTATACGTGGACGCCCGGGAGCGGTTTCTGGAGCGGCTGAAGGGTGTGGAAGACCCTGAACAGAAACGCAAGATTATCGGCGAAACCTTCATCCGTGTCTTCGAGGAGCACGCGGACGAACTGCGCGGGTGCGAATACCTCGCGCAAGGCACGCTCTATCCCGACGTAATCGAAAGCGGCGCGACCAGACACTCTGCCACCATCAAGACGCACCATAACGTGGGCGGTTTACCAGCCGATATGCGCCTGAAGGTGATTGAACCGCTACGCTACCTGTTCAAGGACGAGGTGCGCGCCGTCGCGGCAGAGCTGGGTTTGCCCGAAGAGGTCGTCTGGCGTCAGCCGTTTCCCGGACCTGGACTGGCTGTACGCATCGCCGGTGAGGTCACGCCAGAGCGGCTGGAGATAGTGCGTGCGGCGGACAGAATTGTGCTGGAGGAAATCTGGCGGGCGGGGCTGATGCGCGAAATCTGGCAGTCGTTCGCGGTACTGCCTGCAGTGCGCAGCGTGGGCGTGATGGGCGACCAGCGTACCTACGCGCATCCCATCGTAGTGCGAGCGGTAGTGAGTGAAGACGCCATGACCGCCGACTGGGCGCGTCTGCCTTACGAGGTACTGGAGCGCATCAGCAACCGCATCGTGGGCGAAGTGCCCGGAGTCAACCGCGTGTTATACGACATCACCAGCAAGCCGCCTGCTACCATCGAGTGGGAATGAGTGCAAAAAAACCCAGGAATGTGCCATAATACCACTAACTAACCTTCTATTCGTACTTGCGGGGGGACAGCAATGATAACTGTACAGTCCGCTATCAAGCCGTTAATCAGCGAGGAGCAGATAGCGGCGCGCGTCGCAGAGCTGGGCAAACAAATCCGACAGGATTACGGCGACAAGAATATCCTGCTGGTGGGTGTGCTGAAGGGAGCGGCGGTATTTCTGTCCGACCTGTTGCGCGCCATCGACGGTGAAGTCGACTACGATTTCGTCGCCATCTCCAGCTATGGCAACGGCACAAAGTCATCAGGCGTGGTGCGTATCCTGAAAGACCTCGACGAAAGCCCTATTGGACGCCACGTACTGATCGTGGAAGACATCGTAGACAGCGGGCTTACCCTGCAGTTTCTGCTCGAAAACATGAGGATGCACCGTACCGCCAGCGTAAAGGTGTGTGCTTTGCTGGATAAGGTGGCGAGGCGAGTCGTGGACGTACCCATCGATTACACGGGTTTCGAAGTGCCTGACGTATTCGTGGTGGGTTACGGCATGGACTATGCTGGGCTGTATCGCAACCTGCCCTATATCGGCGTGCTGGGAGAGTGAGTACAGAGTGCTCAACCTCGCGCGTGGGTTTCAGCCGTTCCGCAGCTTTATCTTCCACCGACGCGAGCTGAGAATCTCCACCGTGCCGCTTTCTATCCATCGCTTCCAGCGCAAGCGCACGAGTAGACTCAGCACCTGCTCCTCTTCGGGGTCACGAGGACGAGCGCGAGGTAAGCGCCGGAGGGCGCCGCGCTCCATCATGGAGATCAACTGCTTTTTTCTCAGCGCTCGCAAGTCATCCCACCGCATTCGAGGCATCCTCGCCTTGCACCTCCCGCCGCAGGTCCTCCAGCGCCCGCACAGTTCCTTCTTCCTCCGCCCGCTGGCGCAGGTAGTGCCAGTCTATCCGCGTGGCGTGCTCACGCAGTAGTTCCCGCACCCACCTCCTGTCCTCCACGGACCGCCAGTGGACAGCCGCGTTCAGACGGTCTATCACCAGGTCCTCAATTCCGATGCAGAAGACGACACTGCCATCGGATAGCTCCAGCTCCAGCAGTCCGGCATAATCGCCGGCAAGGTCGGTATCAGGTATCTCCACTGCCACATCCCAATCTGGATGGAACCAGTGCCGTCCATAAGGTTGAAAGCCCATCTCCTGTAACACCTGTGCTGTGCGCGTTCGGTCAGCAACTACCAGGTCCATGTCTGCCGTGGCATACGCCCCCGCCGTGTACAGCTCCAGAGCAGTGCCGCCAACCAGCACAGGGCGTACACCGTAAGCTTCTAATCGCTGGGTAATCTGCGCCAGCACCTGTAACTTCTTTTCCAGGAGGCTCTCCAGCATTTTTACAATCTCCTTCCTCTACAATACGCTCTTTGCCGCTCTGCGTCAAGTGTTCGCCTGTACGGCAGGTATACGCCCGCCCGCTGCGGAAAACAGATAGTAAGTTTACCACAGGAGGAGCGGATGTTGCGCATAGAGCACGGAGCAACGGACTACCAGGTGTTTCAACGCGACGAAAGAGATGAAGCGGTTATAGCAGTAAGCGGACAGTGCCCAGTGAACAGCACAGACGTTGTGCAAGTGCAAATCGCAACAGAGGACAACCAGCTCCAGCACTGGAGAGAGGCTGGCAAAGCGGCAGCAGGGCGGTGGCAAGCCTCTATCCTTCTGCAAACCGGTGGTCCTTATACCGTACGCCTCCGCTTGCAGCACCAGCCGGAAGAAGTTGTTGAGGTCAAACAGGTGCTGGTGGGCGACCTGTGGGTGCTCGCCGGACAATCCAACATGGAGGGCGTCGGCGACCTGATAGACGTAGAACAGCCGCATCCTCTCGTGCATAACTACACGATGGCAGAAAGCTGGGAAGTGGCGCAGGAACCGCTACACTGGTTGTGCTGCTCCGTAGACCCCGCTCACAACCCAGACGGCGCCATCCTCACCGAGGAGCAACATGCTGAATGGCATCGCACGCGCAGCAAGGGAGCTGGGCTCGGCTTATCCTTCGCAAAGGCGATGGTGGAAGCAACGGGAGTGCCAATAGGTCTTGTGCCCTGCGCGCATGGAGGCACCTCCATGTCGCAATGGAGCCCGGATTTAGCATACCTCGGTGGAGGCTCGTTGTACGGCTCCATGTTAAGGCGTGTGAAGGCAGTAGGAGGCAGGGTGAAGGGCGTGCTCTGGTATCAGGGCGAAAGCGACGCTAACCCCACCGATGCCCCACTGTTCGCCGAACGGTTCATTCGACTTGTTGAGCGGGTTCGCGCCGATTTCTACTCGCCTGCTCTGCCCTTCTACACTGTGCAAATCGGTCGCTTCGTGGTAGCCATGACCCATGAGGGCGAGCTCGCCTGGAACCAATTACAGGACACCCAGCGCCGCCTCGCCGAGCAGATACCCCATACAGCAGTAGTCGCCTCGGTGGACCTGGAGCTGGACGACCTCATCCATATCGGTACACAAGGGCTGAAACGGCTGGGGAAGCGTCTGGCAAAGGTCGCGCTGAGGGAGCTTTTCGGAAGAAGCGACATCCAGAGGGGACCCCGGCTCATAGGGGCGTTTGTGGATAACCTCGAAGGCACTCGCATCCGCGTGCGCTTTGCGGACGTGAACGGCAGGCTGACCGCCGCAGGCAGAATCTCCGGCTTCTCCATCCGTACGGCACACCACCATCCTTACCGTATTATCTACAAGATGGAGGTGGACAAAGCCTCGCCGACCGACGTGCTGCTGCACCTTACCGAACCGTGCCCTAAAAACGCCTTCCTGTGGTACGGCTTCGGCATTGACCCGTACTGTAACCTGGTGGACGAGGCAGATATGGCGGCGCCGATGTTCGGTCCCGTGCCCATTCAACGCGCTTAGCGGGTTTTTGAGGTATCATGAATAAGAATGGAGACGTCACATCGGGCGCGACGGATGGAGAACCTGCCTTTGAACCAGATACTATTGGGCGACTGTGTACAGGTTATGAACAACCTGCCAGAAAGGTCGGTGGACATCATATTCGCCGACCCGCCGTACAACTTGCAGATTCATCAGGAGCTTTACCGTCCGAATATGACCCTTGTGGACGGCGTCGACGACGATTGGGACAGGTTCCAGAGCCTTGCCGAGTACGACCAGTTTACTGAAGCATGGTTGTTGGCGGCACGTCGCGTCCTGAAAGACACGGGCACACTCTGGGTCATCGGCACCTACCACAACATCTACCGTATCGGCAAGATTCTCATGGACCTCGGTTTCTGGATACTGAACGATGTGGTGTGGGTAAAAACCAATCCGATGCCGCAGTTCAGAGGGGTGCGCTTTGCCAACGCCCACGAGACGCTGATATGGGCGCAGAAGGTGCGAGGAGCAAAATATACTTTCAACTATCACCAGATGAAAGCGTTGAATGATGACCTGCAAATGCGCAGTGATTGGTACATACCGATATGCACGGGGCGTGAACGCATCCGTATCAATGGAGAAAAAGCGCACTCCACACAGAAGCCCGAGGCGCTGTTATACAGGGTGATCCTTTCCAGCACCAACGTGGGCGACATCGTGCTTGACCCCTTCTTTGGTACAGGAACAACCGGGGCTGTCGCCAAACGACTGCATAGACGCTGGATAGGCATTGAGCGGGACGCCCGTTATGTCGCGGTGGCGCAAGAACGGATTAACCAGGTAGTGCCAACCCAGATTGATGCTGTACAAACAACCGCTACGCCCCCGCACAAAACGAGGAAAATCCCTTTCGGCGCACTGGTAGAACAGGGTTACCTGCTGCCGGGTGAACCCCTCTTTTTCCAGGCAAAGCGAGAGTTGCAGGCAATCGTGCTGGCGAACGGGCATATCAAGATGGGCAAGGATGAAGGGTCTATCCATCAGATAGGGCGTCTCATCACTGGCTCCCCTTGCAATGGGTGGGAGCACTGGTACTTTTTCGACAGGCAAGAACAGAGGATGATTCCTATCGACGATCTGAGGAAGAGGTGTGTTCGCAATACACTCGAAGGAGAACACCCCCACTCACCCGAGAGTCAGATTGCTCAAGGTTTACTCGTGCAGGCGGAATAGGATGGAGACGAATCGACTCTCTTCTTTAACCGTCGGTGTACTTGCTTTGCAGGGCGATTTCGAAGCACACGTGCGCACGCTGCACCGATGTGGCGTGCAGGCGCGAGAGGTGCGTACCGCTCAGCAGCTGCAGGAGGTAGATGGCTTAATCATCCCGGGCGGAGAGAGTACGACCATCATCAAACTGATGCAGCGGTATGGTCTGGATACGCTCATCCGGCAACGGGCAGAGGCAGGAATGCCTGTCTACGGAACCTGTGCCGGACTGATTGTGATGGCGCGGGAGATCGAAGGCTACCCCCAGCAGCCGCGACTGGGCTTGCTGGATGTGACGGTGGCGCGAAACGCCTTTGGCAGACAGGTGGACAGCTTCGAGATAGACCTGCCCGTGCCGAGGTTGGGTGAGCCTCCGATACGAGCAGTGTTTATTCGCGCCCCCTACATCACCCATATCGGAGAGAATGTAGAAGTGCTGGCGAGTTTAGACGACAAAGTTGTGTTGGTACAACAGGCAAACCTGCTGGGAGGCGCGTTCCACCCGGAGCTGACGGACGACCTGCGACTGCATGGCTATTTTGTGGAAATGGTACGGGCATATCGAAGGCAACAGTGACCGGCACACAACGTACCGGCCACTGCTATGCGCAAAGGTTGCCGAGATGGCTCTCAGGACTCGGCGTAAGGTGGTTTGTGGGTATCGAAGGGTATCAAACCGAGGCTGGCGGCACGCCGGAAAGCCTGAACACGGTTCGATACCTGCAACTTGTCGTAAATGTTGGCGAGATGAAAGTCCACGGTGCGCTTGCTGACAAACAGAAGGTCGGCGACTTCTTTGCTGGAGCGACCCTCGATAATCAGCGACAGCACCTCAATCTCGCGCTTTGTCAGCTTAACCGAACGCTCTTCAGCACCTTTATGCTTCGGTGTAGCCATGGTACTCATTTGCTCCTTTTTAGCTCCTTTCCGTTTTTCGCGCCGCCTCCAGTGGGAATATTCCATAATCAATGCGTGTTTCACCGCACTTTTGCGCGTGATAGGTGCAAACCGGTAATGTCACGGGGGGCACGCTGGAGGCAGATACAACGTGCCAACGACAACTCATTATACATAGATGCCAAACCGTCGTCACAAGTTCCCTTTGTGTGTGGGAACACTGCAGGGTGCAGGACGCACGGGGTCAGCGAGGTACGCGAGGATGCAATGGTCACCGAACCCTGGTAAAGAGCTTGTACGTCTGTTTGAAGGGCAACAATGGGCGCGCTACCCGGTGCGCACACACGTGGTGCAGCCGGGCGAGAACATTGCAGAGGTGGTTCGACAGTATGTTGCACCGCACCTTCAGCCGGGCGACGTTCTGGCGATAAGCGAAAAGGTGGTAGCCATCTGCCAGCGGAGAGCCTTTCCTGTCGATGAACTGCAACCGCGCCCACTGGCGCGATGGCTCAGCCGCTTCGTCACCAAAACGCCTCACGGCATTGGCATCGGTAGCCCGGTGACGATGGAGCTGGCGTTGCGCGAGGCAGGAGTGTGGCGTATCTTGCTGGCGGCGGCGGTGGCCGCTCTTACCAGACCGTTGGGCATTCGCGGCATGTTCTACCGGATTGCGGGGCGCAGTGTGGCGGCAATCGACGGTCCCACACCCTACACCCTGCCTCCTTACAACCGCTACGCCTCGCTGGCTCCCAAAGACCCGGACGGAGTGGCACAACGCCTCGCTGACCAGTTGGGCGCGCCTGTCGCCATTGTCGACGCCAACGACCTCGGCGTGGAGGTGCTAGGAGCAAGCAGGGAGGTGAACCATCAGCTGATTGTGGAACTTTTTCGCGATAACCCTCTGGGACAGGGCAGCCAGCAGACGCCGCTATGCATCCTGCGGCGAATAGCATGACATGGTGGGTTATGATGGGAACAAACCTGCCTTTGCAGGTTTGTGAATCCGCGAAGGCGGATTTCCTGTCACCGTAGCCCATGATTTCAATCATGGGGCAGACGCAAGCCACATCTTTCCAACGGAGCGCCGTTGTGCGGCACCCTGAGCCGTATCTTATACGATCGAAGGGAGGAGTTGGAGGGCGAGGCTCCTGCGGAGCCGTTGGGTTTGCGCGGTCGCGACAGAGCGCGACCCTCCAGTG
>JANWYZ010000095.1 GCA_025054895.1 bacterium
ACTGGAGATCGCGCCAGACCTCACTCTGCCCGACGGCACGGCGATACGTGATCTAGCCGATCAACCATCGATACGAGAGCAAAGGGTCTGGAAGCTCGGACAGGTGTAGTTAACGAGGGCAGACACAGAGCTCTGCTCGTATAGACTATTCGGCGAAGGCGCACCACGAGGAACCGAATATGCCTGCTGGCGGCATGTGTATCCTGTCATGCTGAGCGACAGCGAAGCCTCTCGTCTTCATCGTCGCGAGGCGCCGCACGAACTTCAAGTTTAACGAAGAGGCATTTCGTATTTTACAGTAATCGCGGGACAACAACGGTAGCCTCCATGCCAACTTATCGTTTTGAAGCGGTGGACGAAACCACCGGACGACCAGTGGTAGGCACCCTGCAGGCGAGCGACGAGCAGAGTCTGCAACGGCTCCTGCACTCGCGCGGGTTCATGGTCAAACGCATCGTCTCGGCGGTGGACACGCCGGCGCAGGTGTCGTCGCCTCCTCAACAAACCGACCGCCGCGCCGAACGCGCTGTCGCCAGCCTGCACGCGCGCGCGGTGTTCTTCCGACAGCTGGCGTCGTTGTTTCGGGCGGGCAACAATCCGGCGAATGCGCTGAGCCAGATTGCCGACCAGCCTTCCATGCCCGAGTCGCTGCAGGCGGCGGCGCGCGCGATGCTGGCGAACGCCCACCTGGGACAACCCCTTTCGCAGGCTCTGGAGATGTTCCCGCGCCTGTTCGCCCCGCATGTGGTAGGCATGTTCCGCGCAGGCGAACTGGGCGGCTCGCTGGACATCATCTGCGATGAAATCGCCGCGCACTACGAACAGGAACACGCCTTGTGGCGCAAACTGTGGATACCGCGCCTGCTATTGCTCAACGGGGTTGGCATGTTGATGCTGGTGTTGCCGCTATTTCCCGCCTTTTACTACGGGATGGCGCGAGGCAACCCATCCCTTTTCTACCAGCGATATGTGGAACTGCTCCTCACGCGCTCGCTGCCCGCTTTTGTGCTCATGGCGGTATTGGGGTGGGCAATCTGGTGGCTTTTGGACCTGCCAGCGAACCGTCGGTGGAAAGACGCTGTAGTGATGCGTCTACCCGTGTTCGGTACGCTCAACCGTCAGCGCGCCCTGACCGCTTTCCTGCGCACTCTGCACCGGATGTTCGCGGCGGGCGTGCCCGTTATTAGCGCATGGGAAGCCTCCGCCCCATCCGCAGGCAACGTGTTCGTGCGCGAGAAACTGATAGAGGTGTTGCCCGTGATTCGCAACGGTCAGGGTTTAGACCGCGCTCTGCAGGCGACGGGGCTGTTTGACTGGGAGACCATCAGCCTTGTCGCCGCCGGGCAGCAGAGTGGGGAAATCGCAACCATGCTCGACCGCGCCGCCAGCTACCACGAAGAGACCCTGCGCGAACGGTACCAGCGGGCGTCTTTTGCGCTGATTCGGTTGGGATGCTTGAGTATGTTGCTTCTTGGCGGAGCAGCGATGCTGTGGATGGTGTACACTTATTTCACCGGCATGTTCCGCTTTGTGGACGAGTTTTTCGGCGCGCCATAGGGAGGAGTCAATATGCCTGTTTATCGTTACACGGCAAAGAACCAGCAGGGTGGTACCGTGACCGGTCTGGTGGAAGCAGAAGATACCCGTCGCGCCGCCGGAATCGTACGCGAGATGGGGCTGCTGCTGCTGGACGTACGCGCGGAACGGACGGCGAACGCGCAACAGGCAGCAGAGCAGGTGGTCATGCAGAAAGTGGTGTACCCCGTCTACTCGGGCGTTTCCGTGAAAGACCTTGCCATCTTTTACCGCCAGCTGGCGACGGCGGTGCGGGCAGGCATTCCTATCCATCGCGCCCTGCTTTCGGTGGCGGAAAACACAGGCAAGCCTCGCTTGCGGCGAGTGGTGCAGGCGGTGGTGAACGACCTGATGCAGGGCAAGCCGCTCTCAAAGGCGATGAGCCGACACCCGCACGTGTTCGACGAGCTGCAAGTTGCGCTCATTCAGGCGGGTGAGGAAGGCGGTTTGCTGGAGAATATGCTCGAACGACTTGCCGACTATCTGGAGCGCGACTATAAACTGCGTCTCAAAATCCGCGCCGGCACGTTCTATCCGAAAGTGTTGTTGCTGGCAGGCATTTTCATCCCCAAGATACCGACGCTGGTAGTGGGGGGAGGGTTAATACCCTACCTGCGCGAGACCGTCGGCTGGGCGGGGCCGATTCTGCTGGCGGTGCTGGCTGTGGTGGCGGTGGTGCGCATCCTGTTGCAGATAGAACCCCTGCGCGAGGCGTACGATGCGGTGAAGCTGATGGTGCCGGGCATTGGCGGGCTGGTGCGTCAATTGGCAATGGCGCGCTTCAGCCGCGCGCTGGCGGCGATGTACGCGGCGGGCGTGTCCCTGCCTCGTGCGATTGCAGTGTCCGCCCTCGCTGCCGATAACTATTACCTGACCAGACGCCTGCGCAGCGCCATCGCCGACATAGAGCACGGGCAGCCCATCTCGGAATCTTTTCGCCGCACGGGCGTGATGCCGCCGCTGGTGCTGGACATGCTGCGTACAGGCGAAAGTACGGGCAACGTGGACTCAATGATGGACAAAGTTGCCGAATATTATGAACAGGAGACCGATGTAAAGAGCGGGCAGGCGGTGGTAGTGCTGAGCGTAGGGGTGTACCTGCTGATTGCGCTGTGGATTGCCAGCATGATTATCGGCTTCTGGCAGGGATACGCTGGGGGCGGAGGGGCGTTTCTCGGAGAGTAAGTATGTTGCGGATGCCTGACAGGGACTACTATGAGGTGCTGGGTGTTCCCGCAAACGCCACCGATGAGCAGATTCGCCGTCGGTTCCGCGAGCTCGCCCGCAAGTACCATCCTGACGTAAACCGTTCGCCCGACGCCGAGCACCGCTTCAAGGAGATCACCGAAGCGTATCGCGTGCTATCCAGTCCGTCCTTGCGGGCGGATTATGACCTGATGCGTCGTAGCGCACAGCAGGCGCGTTCGGGCACAGGGGGTGCAACCACCACTCCTCCGCCTCGTTCACGCCCGAGCACGCACCAGAGCGATCATCAACAGCGTCCCTCTGGTTCCTGGTCTGCTCACACTTCCGCCCGTACTGCGGAGATTGAGGCGCAACAGTTGCTACAGAGAGCGATGTTAGCGTACGCGCGCGGCAACCTGCGCGAAGCGGCCTCACTGGCGAACAGGGTACTACGGTTGCAACGGCATAACGCACAGGCGTACGAGATACTGGGCGACGTGTACCGGCAGGAGCGGCGCGTTGAAGAGGCGATAGCGATGTTCACCTGCGCCTTGCAATGCAATCCTCGCTCTGCCAGCGCACAGTCCAAACTGGACGCCCTGTTGCGTCAGCGTTATTTCGCCGGTGTGCAACCGTCGCACACCTCTTCTGCGGGCGCGCTGTGGGCGCGCTATGGACAGGTCCTCGGCTGGGCGGTGGTGATGATGCTGGTGCTGGCTCCCTGGTAACTCGGTTTGGAGGCGGACGGCGTGTTTCAGGGCATTGGCTTCGTAAACCGGTGGAGCGTCGCACTGGTATTGCTGATGTTGACGGCGGGAATGCTCTCAGGCGCGCTCATGGCGCTCGGCGGAGCAGTAGAACCGATAACGCAGGTGGCGTGGTGGCCCCTGAGGCAGGGGATGCCGCATGCTCGCCTGGCGGTGGCGGGACTGCTGGGAGTACTGGCATTGTTTGCGTTCTACGCAGCGGCGTTTCTGTACCTGTTGATCGCCTCAACTCAGAGCGCATTCCACCGCACATTGAACCGCGTGGTGGGGGTAGTGGCGGGATTAACGCTGGGTTTCCTGCTCGCCTATGCACCGGGGCGGGAGCAGGTAGTGCTCTTCGCGCCCAATATACTCTGGTTCGGGGTATTATGCGGTTGGGCATTTGGCGACGCGGTTCGGGCGCAGCAGGGAAGCAGCTAGCCACCTTTTACGGGACAACCTTCAACGGCGCCCCGCTGCGCAGGCGGTACACGTAGAAGTGCGAATCCACTGTGAACACCTCGGCAACGCCCAGAGACTCTGCTGCGGCAACAACCGAAGCATCCGCAAAGTCCATCGGCACATCGCTGTACTGTTCCATCAGCTCGCGTATTCGCCCGAGCTCTTCCTCGCCGGGACAGTGCACGTGGAGTTTACCCTGTTCCCAGAGTTGCCAAAGACGTTTTTGTGCGGGCAAACCTCCTCGGTTACCCAAGACGTACATCGCTTCGACAAGACAAGGCAAAGTTGCGATCAAAGGGGTGGAAGGAAGAGCCTTTGCTACTTCACGACAACGAACATGCTGTGCGTCCGAGTAGTCAGCGAGCGCAATAAGCGGCCCAGTATCACACAGCATTATTCCTTCGCTCTCCTGCGTGAGAATTTCTCCTCAATTATCTTGCCAAACTCTTCCTCCACTTTCGCGGCATCGGGCAGACCCTCTGAATCAATACACCCTACGAATGGACCTAAAAACTCCAGAAGGTTCTTCGCCTCGGTCTGCACCTCCGGTGTGTTTGCCTCCAGTACTGTCACCCGCACGCGCTTGCCACGCAGCTGCTCCTGCTGCGCGAGTATTTCCTCCCAGGTACCTTCTATAACCAGTTGCGCCATGTTTCGTTCCTCCTACTTTCACAGGCTATTATATCTCTTGCAGACCAACGTTAGCAACCTGTACGCTGAACTCCCGCAGGAACACCAGTACCCTCTGGCGTAGTGGTATAAAAACGGTCGCGACGGAGCATGACCTCTCCGAAACTACCTGTCTACAGGAGTGAACGAAAAAGATGAAGCATGTGAAGTATACGCTGCTCGTGTTAGTCGCTACGCTAACTGCGATTGTAGTGGTCTCCTGTGGTAAACAGTCATCCACCGCCTCGAAGGAGCTGGAGGTTGCCTGCTTCAAGGGAGGCTACGACATCGACTTCTTCGAACAGGCGGCGCGCGAATACGAGAAGGCGCATCCTGGCGTGAAAATCAAGGTGTGGGGCAACCCGCGCGTGTGGGAGCAGCTGCGCCCGCGCTTCGTGGCAGGAAATCCGCCCGACCTTACCTACCCGGGTTGGGGCATGGACCACTGGGCGCTGGTGTACGAGGGGCAGGTCATCCCGCTGGACGAGTATCTGGACTCTCCGCCGTACGGCAAAACGGAAGGCAGATGGCGCGACACCTTCGAGCCTTCCCTGCTGGAGCTGTGTCAGTACCAGGGCAAGACCTACATGTTACCCTATTTCTTCAGCATGTTGGGCTGGTGGTACAACAAGGACATGTTCGAACAGAACGGCTGGAAGCCGCCGCGCACCTGGAGCGAACTGCTAGACCTGTGCGAGAAGATAAAAGCCAAAGGCATTGCCCCGATTACCTACCAAGGCATCTATCCAGCTTACGCGGTCAGTGGTTTCCTTATTCCATGGGTTATCAGCGCGGGAGGCATCGAGGCGTTCGACGACGCTCAAAACCTGGTGCCCGGTGCATGGAAATCGCCAGCCTTCCTCAAAGCGGCGCAGATGATGGATGAGCTGCGTCGGCGCGGCTACTTCCAGAAAGGGGCAAATGCCATGGACCATACGGGAGCGCAGATGGAGTTCCTCTCCGGGCGCGCGGCGATGATCCCCTGCGGCACGTGGTTGCACTCCGAAATGCGCAACGTCATGCCGAAGGGCTTTCGCATGGGCTTCTTCCTGCCGCCCGTTCTGGATGACGGCAAAGGCGACCCCACCGCTGTCGGCATCGGCATTGAACCGTGGATGGTTCCCACTAAGGGCAAAAACCGCGAGCTGGCGATAGACTTCTACAAGTACATGACCTCGCTGGAGAAGGCAAAGCAGTTTGTGGAGGCGAAGGGCACGCTGATGTCCATTCGCGGCAGCGACCAGGCGAACTTCCCCGAACACCTGAAGGAGCCGGTAGAAGTGTTCCGTAATGCGAAAACGGTGTGGTCAGTAGAGTATCGGCAATGGTATCCTAAGCTGGGCAAGGCGGTAGAGGACGCAACCGCGGCGTTACTGGCAGGCGATGTGACGCCTGAGCAGTTCGTAGAGCGGCTGGAGCAAGCCGCCGAAGCTGCGCGACAGGACAAAAACCTTCCCAAACACACCTACAAGCGCGGGCAGGCACGATGATACCTCGAGCGCGAACAGCGTTCATCGCGGGGTTTCTGTTGCCAGCAACGGTGTTATATACCGTGTTCGTGGTGATACCTGTTGTGCAGGCGTTCGCCTTCTCGCTTTACCGATGGCGAGGCATCTCCGCGAACCGCACCTTCGTCGGACTGGAGAACTTTCACCACCTGTTCGCCGACCCTCTTGTATGGGTTGCGCTGCGGCACAATCTGTTGCTCTTTTTAGGAACCGGTGTGGCAATTCTAGCGCTCTCGCTGGCTCTGGCGCACGCTGTTGGCAGCGAAAACCGTGCGGCGCGTTTTTTGCGCTCGGTGTATCTGTTCCCACAGGTTATCTCGCTGGTGGTGGTGGCTATCCTGTGGATGTTCATCCTCAATCCGTCATTCGGTATCCTCAACGCCGCGCTGAAGGCGGTCGGGCTGGAGAGGTGGGCGATAGCCTGGCTGGGTGAGAAGACGACCGCGCTGGCATCCATCGGCGTAGCGCATGTGTGGCATGCGCTGGGCTTTTACATCATGCTCTTCGCCGCCGCCCTGCGCACCATTCCCCCCGACGTGATGGAAGCAGCCACTCTTGATGGCGCGATGGGGCTAACCCGTCTGCGTTACGTAACCCTGCCGATGCTGTGGGCGGTGTTGCGTATTGCGCTGGTGTACATGGCGATTGGAGCAATGAATATCTTCTCGCTGGTGTTCCTGATGACGCAAGGCGGTCCCGACCGCGCCACCGAGGTGATGTTGACCTACCTGTACGAACAGGCTTTCAAGCATAGCGAGTTCGGCTATGCTACCGCGCTGGCGGTGTTGAACTTCGTGCTGGTGATGGCGCTGAGCGGAGCGATCCTCGCCCTGTTCCGCCATAACCCGCAGGAGGGCAAGGCATGATCCGGCGTGCGCTGGTGGCTTTCGGTTTATGGGCGTTCGCGCTGTCGGTGGTAGTGCCCTTGCTGTGGGTGCTGATGACCGCGTTTAAGACAGGAGCAGAGATATTCACCGCGCCGTGGGGATTGCCTCACACGCCACAGTGGCAGAACTTCGCGAGGGCGTGGCAGGAAGCCGGCATCGCTCGCTATTTCATGAACAGCCTGATTGTGACGCTGGCGACGCTGGCTATTCTGCTGCCCATCGGCGCGATGGCAGCATATATCTTTGCACGCTACCCCTTCCGCGGCGCGAAATGGCTATTCGGCGCTTTTCTGGGCGGCATGATGTTTCCGTTGTTCCTTACCATCGTGCCGTTGTTCTTTCTGCTGGCGCGTCTGCAGATGCTGGATACCCTGCATGGGTTGACGCTGGTGTACGTGGCGTACTCTTTGCCCTTCACCGTGTTCGTGCTCACAGGCTTCTTCCAGACGTTGCCCCAGGAGATGCTGGAGGCTGCGCTGATAGACGGGTGCGGGCACGCCCGGGCGTTCTGGAAGGTGATGCTGCCTCTGGCGAAACCGGGCATCCTCGTCGTTGGCGTGTTCAACGCCATCGGCTTGTGGAACGAGTACCCCCTCGCACTGGTCATTATGACAAGCGACGAGCGACGCACGCTGCCGTTAGGTATCGCCAACCTGCTAATGGTGGAGCAATACCAGAGTGACTGGGGCGCGCTGTTCGCCGGGCTGGTAATCGTGATGCTGCCGGTGCTGTGCGTGTACTGGTTGTTCCGCGACCGCATCCACGAGACGATGATAGCAGGAGCGTTGAAAGGGTAGATTCTTAATACAGCCTTTACAACCCGGATGTATTATGAGCTCCGTTGAAAGCATCTTGAACGACAGGAGGAGCAAATGAGCGGATTCGCCCGGCGCGAGCTGCTGAAAGGTCTCGGCGTGGCAGCACTGGGGGCAGCCGCATGGCTACACCTGCGTCCTGTAAGCAATGCGCAGACGGCAAAGCGGGTGTTGCGCGTGGCGCACCTTACCGACATCCACGTTCAACCCGAAGGCAAGGCGGTACAGGGGATGATAAACTGTCTCAAGGCGGTGCATGAAACACCCGACCGTCCGAATCTCATCCTGTTCGGTGGGGACAACGTGATGGACGTGTTCGCTCAAAAGCGAGAGCGGGCAAAGACGCTGGCGGACCTGTGGCGCAAAATGGTTATGGACTACTGTCAGATACCCTACCGCATCTGTATCGGCAACCACGACGTATGGGGTTGGAACAAAGAAACGAGCGGCTGCACCGGACAAGAGCCAGAATACGGTAAAAAGTGGGCGATGGATACCTTCGGGCTGCAAACCCCTTACTACTCCTTCGAGCAGGCTGGATGGAAGTTTGTGGTGCTGGACAGTACTTACCCACACGGTAACGACTACAAAGGAAGACTGGACGACGAGCAGTTCGAGTGGCTGAAGGAACAGCTGCGGCGCACGCCTGCCACGACGCCTGTGCTCATTCTGTCGCATATTCCCATCCTTTCCGCGAGCGCGTTCCTGGATGGAGAAAACGAAAAGTCGGGCGATTGGGTGGTGCCCGGCGCCTGGATGCACATCGACGCCAGACGCATCATTGAACTGTTCTACCAGCACAAAAACGTGAAGCTATGTTTGAGCGGGCATATCCACTTGCTCGACCGCGTGGAGTACAACGGCGTGGGCTACATCTGCGATGGCGCGGTGAGCGGTGCGTGGTGGGGTGGAAACTATCACCAAACCCCACCCGGCTGGGGCTTGATCGACCTGTATGCCGACGGCACGTTCACACACGAGTACCGTTCCTTCTAGAGGAGAATATGTTCCGCCCGTCATAGCCGTCCGAACGGTTGCATGGTGGAGTAGGCTCCGTTTTGCCTCCTCTGTATTGCTGGCAGCTATATCCCCCACGCAAAGCTGAGGGCGAACAGGAGGGCGATACCGTACATCCACGGCGAGACTTCACGTCCCTTGCCGCGCAGCAGCATCACCGCGACGTACGAAATGAAGCCGACGCCGATGCCGAACGAGATGCTTTGTGTGAGTGGGATGAGCAGCATCGTCAGGAAAGCGGGGATGCCGTGCTCCGGCGTTTCGAAGTCCATCTCTCGCACGACGCTCATCATCAGATAACCAACAATAATCAGCGCAGGGGCAGTAGCGACAGCAGGCACAACACCCACCAGAGGGGCAAAAAGCAGGCTCAGGAGGAACAGTACGCTCACCACTACCGCTGTTAATCCTGTACGTCCGCCTTCGCTGATACCTGCGGCGCTTTCGATGTAGGTGGTGACAGAACTTGCACCGCACAGCCCGCCCCATACTGCTGCCAGCGAGTCGGTGAGCAATACGCGGTTGAGGCGAGGCAGATTGCCTCGTTGGTCCAGAAAGCCTGCTTGTCCGCCGATGCCAATGACCGTGCCCATCGTGTCGAAGAAGTCGGTGATGAGGAAAGCGAAGATAACGCCTATCAAAGCAGGCTGCAGTGCGCCCAGAATATTCGCCTGCCCAAAGGTGGAGAAATCGGGCATCGCCAGCCAGCGTTCAGGCACGGCGGTTAATCGGTCTGCGCCCGATGTGAAGGCGTCGGCTATCCACGCTATTGCCGCAGTAGCCAGAATGCCCAGCAGAATCGCGCCGCGCACCCGAAACGCCAGCAAGAGCATCATCAGCAGTATCCCGATGGTGGACACCAGGGTGCCTTTGGTGGTGAACGCACCGTGTGTGAGGTAAACCCCTTCGGGACCTTTCAGCACCCAGCCCGCGTGCTGCAACCCCAGAAAGGCGATAAAGATGCCGATGCCCACGCCGATGGCACGCTTGAGGTTTATGGGGATAGCCTGCATCACCTGCTCGCGCACGCGGGTAAGCACCAGCAGGGTGACAATCGCACCTTCTACCACAATGACGCCCATCATGGTCTGCCAGTCCATGCCCGGTTTAGCAGCGTGCATGGCAAGCGCGGCGTTCAAACCCATCCCGCTGGCAAGAGCGAACGGATAGTTCGCCCACAAACCCATGATGAGCGTGGGAATGGCGGCGGCAATACAGGTGGCGGCAGCAGCGGCTTCCACAGGTATTCCCGTCGTTTTGAGTATCTGTGGGTTGACAAAGATGATGTATGCCATCGTCATGAACGTGGCAAGTCCGGCGATGACCTCACGCTGCGCCGTGCTGCCGCGCTCATCCAGAGCAAACAGGCGATTGAGCGTGCTATGGGAAGCGGATGAGGGTGAATACGTCGTAGCCATGCAGCATCTTCCGTCCCTTCAGAAACTCCAGCTCAATCAGGAAGTCGAACCCTGCGACCTGCCCGCCTAACCGCTCTACCAGCCTCGCCGCCGCGGCGGCGGTTCCCCCCGTCGCCAACAGGTCATCCACAATTACCACGCGCTGCCCCGGTTGCACCGCGTCCACGTGCATCTCCATCGCGTTCGTGCCATACTCCAGCGCATACTCTTCCACAATCTTCTCGTAAGGCAGCTTGCCCAGCTTGCGCACGGGCACGAAACCCACACCTAACGCCAGTGCAATCGGGATGCCAAACACGAAACCGCGCGACTCGATGCCCACAATCACGTCAGGTTGCCGACTGCGGGCGTATTCGGTCATGTGGTCTACGACCTCGCGTAGCGCTTGCGGATGCTGCAACACCGGCGTGATGTCGCGGAACAGTATCCCCGGCTGCGGGAAGTCGGGAATGTTGCG
>JANWYZ010000096.1 GCA_025054895.1 bacterium
AGCGACATTGTGGTGGACGGAGGCTTCGATGACCTGCCTATCCCCCAAGAGCAAATCCGAGCCGCGCTCAGCTGGACGGGATGTGTGGCTGGCGCGCTTTCCATTGACGCCTATCGTCAGATGCTGGAGGAGGCAGGCTTCAAGCAACCGCACATTACTATCAAGTATCGCTACCTGCGCGACGACCTGTCTACTCTGCCCAGTGCCTTACGTAGGCTCACCGAAGAACAACAAAAGACTTTGCTGTCGCGTATCTGCAGTGCAGATATTACGGCGGTGAAAGAGAGGTAAACGACACATCGCAGCCGATGCGTCACACTCCGCGATGTAGGTGCCGAGAGTGTTGTGGACGTTGCGATGTTGTTTCGTGCTTTAGTGGTGCCCTTCGATCCGATGTTTCTCGTACATCCGGGGTAGGTTGACAAATCAGCGGATTCATCGTCATAATAGAGTACTATATACCAGTAGGAGGTATATATGGCAGAGGCAACTCAGCAGCAAAACGATGTCTTGCCAGTAGATATTGTAGACCGCCTGAAGCGCATCGAGGGGCAGGTGCGTGGTTTGCAGCGTATGGTTAAGCAGGGGCGTACGCCGTCGGAAGTCATTTACCAGATGGCGGCGGTAAAATCTGCACTGGAGCAGGCGGCGCTGCACTACCTGCGATGGGAGGCGCAGCGTAACAGCACACCCGAAGAATCTGCTCGCTCAGTGCGAACAACTCTTGACCTGATCGCCAAGATGCTCTGAAGGTGAATCGCGCAACATGTACCCTGTATCTAACAGGATGAGCAAAGACGGAGGAGGCAGAATGACGGAAATAAAGACTCGCTGGATAGACGGAATGCAGTTTCTGAGCATCTCTTCGGGCGGACACCCGCTGGTGATGGACGTTTCGCCCGATGGCGGCGGGCGAGGCGAGGGTATCGGCCCGATGGAGTTGCTGCTCCATGCGCTGGCTGGCTGCACGGGTGTAGATGTTGTCAGCATCCTGCAGAAGAAGAGACAACCTCTCACTGGGCTTGAGATAAAGGTAAGGGGAGAAAGGCGGCAGGAATATCCGCGCGTCTATTCACAGGTAGAGATAGAGTATATCTTCAGGGGCAGGGGGCTGGACCCCAAAGCGGTAGAACAGGCAATCAAGCTCTCTGAGGAGAAGTACTGCAGCGTGCAAGCCCACTTGGCTGCCTTTGCTCAGGTAACCAGCAGCTATCGTATCATCGAGGAGGAGTAGAATGGCTATCGAGTGTACTCCTGCTGGTATGCGTGTGAGGGTGTCGGTTCCTTACGCGGAGGCAGTAGAACGAACGGTTGCTGCGCTGAAAGCGGAAGGCTTCGGCGTGCTGACCACTATCGACGTGAAACAGACCATCAAGGAGAAGCTCGGCGAGGAGTACCGCCCCTACGTGATTCTTGGCGCGTGCAATCCGCCGCTGGCGCACCGTGCGCTGACCGCTGAACCGGAGGTGGGATTGCTGTTGCCGTGCAACGTGGTGATATACGAAGAAGGGGATGGCTGCGTGGTGTCGGCGATGGACCCAACCGCTGTAGCGAAGCTGATGTCTCACCCTGAGCTGGAGGCGGTTGCTAAAGAGGCGCGAACGAAGCTGGAACGGGTGTTGCAACAGGTTGCAGGTTAAACACCTGCGCGAACGCTCCCACCACAGGCGGAATCGCTTCCTGCAGCGGTACCTCTCGTTGCAGCAGGCTCTGGAGGGAAGTCACCCCTTTATCCCGAATACCACATGGCACAATTAACGTGAAGTGGCTCAGATTTGGGCAGACGTTCAGCGCGAAACCGTGCATGGTAATCCAGTGGCTGACCTTAACGCCAATGGCGGCGACCTTTTCCTCGCCAACCCACACGCCCGTCAACCCCTCTTTGCGATGCCCGGCGACTCCGAAATGCCCCAGCGCCAGAATAACGACCTCTTCCAGTTGGCGCAGGTAAAGGTGAACGTCCCTTCCGTGCTGGCGCAGGTCCAGGATGGGATAGCCGACGAGCTGTCCTGGTCCGTGATAGGTGATATCGCCCCCTCTATCGGTTTCTATGAGCTGGATGCCCATCTGCTGGAGTTGTGCAGGCGAGGCGAGCAGGTGCTCGGCACGCGAAGACCTGCCCAGCGTAACGACGGGCGGACGATGTTCCAGCAACAACAGGGTGTCCGGAATAGTGCCCTCTCGTCGCTGCTGTGCGAGATGTTGCTGGTACTCCCATGCTGAGGCGTAGTCTATACCGCCCAGCCACTGGATATGGAGCAGGGACATTTTTCTCACCAGCAGAGATTGTACCATCTCATGGCAACGAAGCCAGCAACGTTCTCATCGCCCTGGTCATTGCGCTCTGGTAGCGTTCAATATCCCTCACGAGAAACATGTAGCGGTTGGTGCTACGTGGGTCAGGTTGCCATGTGGTTACCGCGTTTTCGTCGCAGGAAAGGCGCACAGGCTGGAAGGCGTAGACGGCGGAGTCCCCCGCCGCCCGCGAGGGAACTACCTCGCCAGCAACGGTTACCGTTAAACCCGCCGCGTGCAGGAAACTGGGTACCGACCACATGTTACGCTCTTGCTGCCCGTAACGATGGAGCAGTGCAGCGTCTGGCTGACGGTAGAGATACCTCAGCCAATCCGTTTCTCGCAGGCGTTCAAACATATACAGGAAAAAGTTCTGCATTCGCGGCGAAAGCGCAGGCAGCACTTCTTCCTGCCGAAACCGCCAGTAGGTAGCGTATCGCCGTACGCGCCATTCGCCTTCGTAGTCCTCGAAGCAAGGCAGCCAGTAGAGCGGGCAGGGCAGGTCAAACAGGGCGCGGTAGGCTACCTGGTCGAGAGCGACATTGTATTCCCGCACCGATGCGAGCTTCGGGTCGGGCGAGCCAGTACCTGCGTTGATATAGACGCCGGCGCATTTGCGAGCAAAAAGAGCAGGATCGGTCTTACCGGCTAAGGCGACATCGCGGCACGAACCGACAACCGTAATCGCCACGCGCTCGCGCGACTGCCGAAGAGTGTCCAGAATAAAACGAATCGCCGCCTTGTCGGAAGGCGAGGCTGAGGGTTGCGTATCATGAGGCGACTTCATCGGCTGTGGGGAACCAACCACAACGGGTGCGGTTATTCCGGTGATATGGTTTATCTGCGCGACAGCTGCTACGTCGGGGTCGCCGTCGAAGCTGGGGGGTGGTCGGTCTATCACGATACCTCGCAGGTCTATCCTGCCTTGCAGAGCCAGCGCGTAAATCACTGCCAGGTCAAAGTGGTCGTCCGGATCGTTGTGCGGACGGAACAGGTCGGTCTGGTGTATGAGAGGCGTAGCCATCAATTGCTCCTATCCCTTAATGCCTGTCAGGGTGATGCCTTCGATAAACAGTTTTTGGGTGAAGAAGAAGACAACCATCAGCGGCAGGGTAACCACCGTCGCCGCCGCCATCAGCAGGTTCCACTCGGAGCTGTGTCGTCCAACGAAGGTCTGTAAACCCACCGCCAGTGTGTAGGTGTTCTCGTCGGTGAGGTATACCAGCGGGTTGATGAAGTCCGTCCATGCGCCGATGAAGGCGAACAGCGCGACCGTCGCCAGCGCGGGCACGGAAAGGGGCACGATAATCTGCCAGAAGATACGCCACTCCGAGCAGCCGTCGATGCGCGCGGCGTCGGAGAGCTCCTGCGGGATGGTCAGGAAAAACTGGCGTAGCAGGAAGATGGCGAACGCGCTGCCGAAGAAGGGCGGCACCACCAGAGGCAGATATGTGCCTGTCCAGCCGAGGTTGCGGAACATCACAAACACCGGCAGCATGGTTACCTGCGCCGGCAGCATGATGGTTGCCAGCATAATCAGAAACAGCACATCACGCCCCTTCCAGCGCAATCTCGCGAAGCCGTAGGCAGGCAGAGCGGAAGACAGCACCGTGCCGACCACCACCAGCGCACACACGAACAATGTGTTACGCAAGTACAGCAAGAACGGGAACGACTGCAACGCCTCGGCGTAATTCTGCCACCGAATCGGGTTCGGAATCCACTCAATGGTCTCGGTGAAGATGCGCTCCTCCGTTTTAAGCGACGTGGAGACCATCAGCGCGAAGGGCGCCAGAAACGAGATGCTGAGCGCGATGAGCACAAGGTAGACGACGGTCACCGCAATCCGTTTACGCCAGACCTTCGAGTGCCTCCAGTGCGCCAGCTGGTTTCCCCGCGATGCTGTCTCTGTTGCCATTACCCTCTCTCCCCCTCGTAATAAACCCAGCGTGCGGATGTGCGGAACACAACGAGCGTGGCGATAAGCGTCAGGATGAACAATATCCATGCCATCGCGCAGGCGTGCCCCATGCGGAAGTCGCGGAAAGCGTTGTAGAAAAGATACAGCGCGTAGAACAGCGTGGAGTTTTGCGGTCCACCCTGCGTCATGATGAAGGTCTGCGTGAAGTACTGAAACGTCCAGATTACGCCCATGATGAGGTTATAGAAAATGACCGGCGAAATCATGGGCAAGGTGACGTGCACTGTTTTATGCCACGCGCCAGCGCCGTCGATCTCCGCCGCCTCGTACAGGTGTGCGGGCACGTTCTGCAGGCTTGCCAGATAGATAACCACGCTGCCACCTACCGCCCAGAGGTCCATCATAATAAATGCAGGCTTAGACCACTTCGGGTCGGCGAGCCAGCCGGGCGGTTGCAGTCCGAACGGCGCAAGCAAGGGCGTCAGTATCGCGTTTAACAACCCATACTGCGGGTTCAGCACCCACAGCCACAGCACCGCTACCGCCACTACGGGCATGATAGACGGCAGATAGTAAATGGTTCGGAAGACGCCGATGCCCGGTATCTTGTGGTTCAGCAACAGCGCCATCGTCAAGCCGATGATGAGCGCGAGAGGCAGCTCTATCAGCATGAAAAAGGTGTTCCACAGCGACGGCAGGAAATAGTCTCTGTCAGTAAGCAAAGCCACATAGTTTGCCAGTCCTACCCATTTGGGGGGCGAAAGCACCCTGTAGTCACAGAAGCTGTAGTATAGCGACGCCAGTATGGGGTACAGGGTGAACAGAAAGAACCCTATGAGCCATGGAGAAACGAAAAGCCAGCCCTGTACATTACGTTGACGCTCCCGCATTCACATCACCTCTGCCAGCGTAGCATTTCACGATACACCCGTCTCTGCACATCGCGCAGCGCTTGTGCAGGCGTTTTGCTACCATATCGCACAAAGTCAGTTGCACTGTATATCTCGTACTGGTATAGCCCCGTAATCGGGGTAGGGGGGAAGTGGCGTGCGTTCCGGCTGTTCGCCACGTCCATAAACACGGCAAAAGCGCGCTTCCACGGTTCGCCCTCGCGCAGGCTGCGCTCCTTCCGCGCAGCAAGGATGTTGGGCACGCCGTGCATGGTACTGGCGAAGAGCACCTGCGCCTCGATGCTTTGCGTCCAGCGCAGGAACTCCCACGCCTCTCTGGGGTACTTGCAGTTGACGGGGATGCAAAAGATGTTGCCCCCGAGCCAGGTGGGTTCCTTCTGGTGGGGATACTGGTCGGGGTAGGGGATGGGCGCTGCGCCGTACCGCACTCTGGGGCCATAGCGCTGGAACCAGTAGGGATTCCACTGTCCGTTAATCATCATCGCTACTTTGCCCACGAGGAAGGGATTGTTGATGCCCATTTCCTGCCCGAATCCGGCTTGGAAAGCGTTCACTTCCTCCGCGCCTCCCTGCACTTCAATCAGCGTTTGGTACCACTCTAACGCCTCAATATTGCGTGGGTGGTCGGCGGTGGGCATACCGGTCTTCGGGTCTATGAACTGCCCACCAAAGGCGGAGATGATGATGAGCGGGTCGGGAGGCATCATACCGAGCCGCACGATGCGCCCATTGGCGTCGCGTTTTGTAAGCTTCCGGGCGTATTCCAGCAGTTCGCTCAGCGTTTTGGGGGGACGTTCCGGGTCCAATCCCGCTTCCTTAAAGGCATCCTTGTTCCACAGCAGGGCGAAGCAGTCCTGCAGGTATATCATCGCATACAGTTTGCCTTTGTAGCGCACCTGTGACAGCGAACCCGGAGCGTAGTCTGCTTCCTTCAGCCCGGATTGTTTGAAGAACTCATCGAGGCAAAGCAATGCGCCGTTCCCTGCCAGCGAGCCTAAATAGCCCGGGTCGCGCAGGGTGAAAATCTCCGGCGGGTCGTTGGCGACGATGGCGCGGATAATCTTGGTGTCCTCAACCGCCGCCAGGTTATGCACCTGAATATGTGGGTGCGTGCGGTTGAACTCATCTACCACTACCTGAAAGGCTTCTGCCTCGTCGCCGCCCCACATTGTCCACGCCCGCAGGTGCACTACGCCCTGTTCCTGTTGCCTGCGCTGGCAAGCAGGTAGAGCCAGTACCGCCAGAACCACGCCCGCGATAATCACCAGTCTGTTTATGCGCATAATTGATGGCAGATACAACCTCCTCAGAACCTTCTAAGCGAAGCCAAGAACTCCACCCTGCCACGAGATGCTTCGCCCCAGATCAGCATGACAACACCGAAGGTTCGCGCTCCGTCACATTCCCCTCAGAAGGTCATGACAGAGCGTGACCCTCCACAGGCCCGAGGGTTGGGAGACCGTTCCCTCGCTGGATGGTTGCGCTCCGTCGCGACCGCGCAGACGGCTCGGCAGGAGCCTCGCCCTCCAATTCGTATGTCACTCTGAGCGTTAGCGAAGAATCTCGTTGGCTCGCTACAGAGAGATGCTTCGCTTGCGCTCAGCATGACAAAGCATTGGAGGGGCGCGCTCCGTCGCGACCGCTCAAAACCGAACGGTTCGGCGGAAGCCTCGCCTCCTGAACCAGCTACTAAGATACCCGAAAACCCGCATAGATACCAGTTTGACAACTCGCTCACAGCATGATAGGATTCTCGTGCGCATCGTCGACGTGTCTTGTCGGGCGCAAGCAAAGCATCTCGCAGTGGTGTCACACAGGACGAAAGGAGATGTGGCAAAGTATGCGCGTCATTGCCTTTGTTTGTCTGATGATAATACTAGCAGGCATCGATGCCAGCGCTCAGGTGGTCTTCTCAGACGACTTCGAGAGCTATCGCAGCCAGCAGCAGTTCGAACAGTATGATAACCCGAACAATTTGTTTGACCCGATATGGCTTACGCGCAACGTATGGCACGGGCAAATCGCTCCACCCAACCTGCAGCTGATTAACGTGCGCACTCCATACTCTCCGTTACCGCCCTACCTGCCTCAGCCCGGCGACGCGAAAGCGCGCGGAGCGCAGAGCTTATGGCTGAAAGGGGGCGCGCACCGTGCCAACTTCGTCAACCTGTCTACGCCATTAGGAGTGGGCGCTTATGTGAACTGGTGGTTTTACGACACTGGCTCCGCGGGCAAACGGGCGAACGCCTGGGTGGAGCTGCTTCACTACACGAACGGTTTACTGGATGTAGGCGCAGGAGTAACGACCGGACAGGTAGAGTCTTTCTCGCTGGGCGCAGCCAGCTTCGATCCAAAGGCGAACCTGAACACCTATCAGGTACGTGGCGACATCTCTCACTCTACGTACTACCCGCCCGATTCCTTCGCCAGCCAGGGGGGCGGCGCGCTCACCTGGGCGAACTTCGGGGGTACCACACGTACGGCAGGCTGGCATCAGGCGGCGATATGGCTGTGGAAACCCAATGAGGTGCTGTTCATTCTGGACGGAGCCACCAAAACCGAACCGCGCAATCCCGCTTATGGCGCAACCACTGTGCGGATTCGCGGGCTCGCCAGCAATACTGTAGATTTCTACTTTGACGAGGTAACGATAGGAACGGGCATTCCACCTGCCATGCCTCGCGCCAACACGGCTTTCACCATTGGTTTGACTGAGTTTACAGGGGATTACTCTCTGGTAAAATTGCAGGTGGAGATCCGCCATCCGGATGACCGACAACCACTGGAGGTGCAACAGGTCTCGCCTTCCGGTTCGGGTGGGCTGCAGATTGCCTTGCCAGTAGGTACATGGGACATAGCGTTCAAGGCGGATCGTTCGTTGCGACGAGTGTTACGCCGGGTAAACGTGCCTGCGAGCGGCACGCTGAGTGTATCACTACTGGGGGGCGACGCCGACGGCGATAACGAGGTAAGTCTTTTCGACTTTGGCAAGCTGGTGGCAGCTTTCGGCAAGTTTTCCAACGAACCGGGCTATAACCCTGCTGCCGACTTCGACGGGGACGGGGAAGTCAGCCTGTTCGACTTTGGCATCCTCGTGCGTCACTTCGGCATGGCTGGCGACGAGTAAAGCGAATTTTGCGGCTGATCAGCCGCCATTATAAAAAAGCAATCGCAGCCACGTCTTCAGTCGCCAGGGGTAGTAGCGCAGGCTTTGCACGAAAGCCTCGAAGGCTTTATCTCGCTGTTCCATCCTGCTATAGATGACGCCCAACGCTGCCAACGCAATGCCAATAGCGCGTCTCATGCGCCAACCATCATGCTTCATCAGCTCCGGAATGCGCTTGCGGATGCGCTGTTCGTGAATCCACAGGTCGTCGGCTAACATACGTTCGCTCTGATACATGGTGTTGCGTGTGTGAAGGCGGTACAGGGTCAACGGCTCAGGTACGTATCCAATCGTGTAATGTTCAGCGATGCGCAGCCACAGGTCCCAGTCGCCCATGCCAAAAAGGTGCTCCTCGAACACGCCGCACCGGTGGAGGCACTCCCGCCGAATCATCACAGAGGAAGTGATGAACAGGTTTCGTGCAAGCAGTTCAGCCAGCAGGTCTCCCTGCGGGTTGGGATGGAAACGTATGCCCAGCGGGTTACCCTGTATCAGATTGCCTTCGGCGTCAATGATCCGAAAACCTGTATGCACCAGCCCGATGCGCGCGTTGCTCTCCATTACTGCCAGCTGCCTCTGCAGCTTCTCTGGCAGCCATACATCGTCCGAGTTCAAGATGGCGATGTATGGTGCGCTGGTGAGCGCAATGCCTTCGTTGAGGGTAGCGTAGGTACCCCGATTGGTCTCGTGCAGTACCACCATCACACGGTGCGCGTAGCGCTGCAGGACATGTTGCGAACCATCCGTGCTGGCATCGTCTATCGCTACGATTTCGAGGTCTCCGAGCGTCTGCCCCAACGCGCTTTCTATCGCCTGTGGCAGGTAGACCGCATGGTTGTAGCTGGTCAGCACCACGCTTACCAGCGACATGGCTACCAGCCCCCAATGAGCGCCGCAAGCAGTGCCTTCTGCGCGTGCAGACGGTTCTCCGCCTGGTCAAACACCACCGACTGCGCTCCGTCTATCACCTCATCGGTAATTTCCTCGCCTCGATGGGCAGGTAGACAGTGCATAACAATCGTCTCTGCCTTCGCCTCCTTCAGCAGTTCCGCGTTCACCTGATATGGCATGAACACCTGCCTGCGTCGTTCCGCTTCGTGCTCTTGCCCCATACTCGCCCACACGTCGGTGTAGACAGCGTCGGCGGTGCGTACTGCCTCTTTGGGGTCGCGCGTAACCACAATGAGTGAGCCAGTAGCGGAAGCGATTTCACGCGCTAACGACAGGATACGTTCGTTTGGTTCATAGCCCTCCGGACAGGCGATAGTGAAATGCGTGCCCAGCTTGGCAGATAACAGCATCAGGCTGTGCGCCACGTTGTTGCCGTCGCCCACGAACACGAGGTGCTTGCCCTTTGCCTCGCCTTTGTGTTCAATCAGCGTCTGGAAGTCAGCTAACGCCTGACAGGGGTGTTCCAGGTCGCTCAGGGCGTTAATCACAGGAACCTTCGCGTTTTCCGCCAGCTCTACCAGCGTTTGGTGCGAAAACACCCGCGCCATGATCGCCTGACACCATCGCTCCAGGTTACGCGCTACATCCGCCACGCTCTCGCGCTTACCCAAGCCAATTTCGCCAGGCGAGAGGTAAATAGCGTGCCCACCCAGCTGTACCATCGCTGCCTCGAAAGTGAAGCGCGTGCGCAGAGAGGGCTTCTCGAAAATCATCGCCAGCAGGTGAGAACGTTTCCAGCGAACCAGCTCCTCCCCCTTACGGGTGGACTGTTTCATCGCCGCCGCCAGTTTCAGTAAGGTATCACACTCTTCGGAGGTGAGGTCGTGGATACCCAGCAGGTCGCGCCCTTGCAAACCATGCAGAACCTCCGTCCGTAAGACGGTAATCTGCGCAGAGGGTACTCCCACCCTCTCTCGCAACGCCCTGACGGCGATACGCGCACGTTCGAGGTCTATCCCCGCTTGCTTGAGTATGCTACCCGCAAGTCCCTCCTCTTCACGGATTAAGCCCAACAACAGGTGTTCCGTACCGATGTAATTGTGGTTCAGTTGACGCGCTTCGTCGTAGGCGAGGTCAATCACGCGCTTGGCGCGGGGAGTTAATTCCGCTTCTTGTCCTGCTTTGCTCTCCTCATGTGATATGTGCCGCTCCAGCTCCATCTGCAAACGGCTCAGGCTAACCCCCAGCTGCTGGAGTACCTTTACTGCCGTACACTCGCTTTCGCGCAGCAGCCCGAGGAGCAGGTGTTCGGTGTTCACGTAGCTCTCGCCCAGAAGACCCGCCTCCTGTTGTGCGTTGAGAACGACGCGCCGGGCGCGCTCGGTAAATCGTGCCCACATAGGCATATATCCCCCTCCCTGTGCGGGATACTATATTGTATCCTGATTTCTTGTTGGAATGGTAGATAAGTTCCTTACAGAATGACAAACGAGTTGGAGGGCGAGGCTCCCGCCGAGCCGTTCGGTT
>JANWYZ010000097.1 GCA_025054895.1 bacterium
TTCCCGAGAGTGATGCCGAACGGCAGATGTTGATGAGACCCAAAAAGCCTATCTCCGACGCAGCGCAAAGATACGCGCAGCTGTGGATTGAGCAGGCAAGGCAACCATACGCCCAGATGACGCCGGTCGGTTACGTGCCTCCCCTAGACACTTTGCCCGAAGGACTGGTGGTTCGCTCACCGGATGACCTCTTCTCCCACGTGACGCGCTACGTTTACCTGCAAATGAGACTGCGCTTGCTGTACACTGCGTTGCGTCTGGAGGAATTTCGCAAGACACAGGGGCGATACCCCGCTTCACTGCAGGTATTAGGTAACAGCCCGCACTTCATAGATCCTTTTTCGGGTAAGCCGTTCGTCTACCGCTCACAAGGCGGCCGCTACGTGTTGTACAGCGTCGGCCCCAACGGGGTAGACGACGGCGGCAGCCCTGCGGTGGAATCGCTCCTGCGCCGCGAGCAACCGGGCGATATCGGGTTGGTACCGAACTTTCCCAGACGCCCCTCTTGAGTCACATCACGCGGTGTGGTGGACTCTTTTTTGTCATGCTGAGCGCAGGCGAAGCATCTCATGGCGATGTTACGATGGATTCTTCGCTCTGCTCAGAATAAGTTGGCATGTCTCCCTGACAAACGCCCTCATGAGCTGATATACTAATTACCGCGATAACTTTCATCAGGAGAAAGCGAAGGCTCATGCTGGATATCCGTCTCATCCGCGAACAACCCGATTTCGTCAAAGACGGTCTGCAGAAGGTGGGCGCAGACCCCGCACTGATCGACGAGATACTGCAGCTGGATGCTCGCCGTCGCGAGATTCTCTCTCAGGTGGAAAGCCTGCGGGCAGAACGTAACGCCGTCTCCAGAGAGATTCCCAAAATCAAAGACCCCGACGAGCGCAACGCCAGAATTTCCCAGATGCGTCAGGTGGGCGACCAGATTGCGCAACTGGAAAAAGAGCTGGAAGAGGTGGAACAGACCCTCCAGACGCGCATGTTAGAAGTACCCAACCTCCCCCACCCCAAGGTGCCGTTCGGGAAGGATGAGAGCGAGAATGTGGTGGTGAAAACCGAGGGGGAACTGCCGCAATTCGATTTCACCCCCAAACCTCATTGGGAACTGGGCGAGCAGCTGGGCATTCTCGATTTCGAGCGGGGCATCAAGGTAAGCGGTTCGCGCTTTTATATCCTGAAGAAAGCCGGGGCTGCACTGCAGCGTGCGCTGATTACGTGGATGCTCGACCTGCACACCCGCCAGCATGGCTACACGGAAGTGTACCCGCCCTATCTGGTGAAGTCGGAGTGCCTGTATGGCACGGGTAACCTGCCGAAATTTGGCGACAACCTGTACCACGACGCCGAAGAGGACTTCTGGCTCATCCCTACCGCCGAAGTGCCTGTCACCAACCTGCACCGAGAGGAGATACTCGAAAAGGAGCAGCTGCCGATTTACTACGTGGCGTACACCGCTTGCTTCCGCAGGGAGAAGATGTCCGCCGGGCGTGACGTACGCGGTATCAAGCGCGGGCATCAGTTCGACAAGGTGGAACTGGTGAAGTTCGTGGAACCGCACACCTCCGACGAGGAGCTGATGAAGCTCATCGAGGACGCCTCCGATGTGTGCCGCTTGCTCAAACTGCCCTTCCGCTGGGTGCAGATGTGCACGGGCGACCTGAGCTTCGTCGCCGCAATGAAGTACGACATCGAGGTATGGGCCGCTGGTTGTCAGGAGTGGCTGGAGGTGAGCTCCTGTTCCAACTTCCGCGACTTCCAGGCGCGTCGGGCGAACATCCGCTACCGCCCTGCCCCGGGCGCAAAGCCTGAATTTGTGCACACGCTCAACGGCTCCGGATTGGCTCTCCCCCGCCTGATGATCGCGGTGTTGGAAAACTACCAGCAACCCGATGGAACCGTTCGCATACCTGACGTGTTACGCCCCTATCTGCACGGCGCAACGCGCATTGGGGTAGACGGGCGTCTGGAGTAAGGCTCCCTACGCGAGACCTACCCAACCCTCACCGTGACCAGCCCAAACGCGGGTATCTGCACGCTCAGCACGTCGCCGTTCATGCGGGCGGTGTTGGTGGTCAATGGTTGTTCTAAAATATCCGTCTCTACCGCAATCGAGTTCGGTCGCGCCAGCGCGCTACCGAGCCGAACCTCTGCCGTTGTCGCCTTGCCTTCCACCTCGTACAGACGCAGGATCAGCGCGTCCGAATCTTCCGCCTTCTTCATGCCGCTCAGCATCACGTTGGGCGTTAGCACCTCCGCAAACGCTTGCGAGGCGGGCAACTCGCCCTCATGTACGTCAGTGCTTACCACGTTGAAAGGCAGGTTGAAATCATAGCCCGCACGGGCGGAATGTGCAGGCGTCCAATCCTCGCCGAACGGGATCAGCGCGAAGCGGAAGACATGACGCCCCAATTCGGGCAGAGGGTCAGGGTCGTACGAGCTGCGCAGCAGAGTCATACCCAGCGTGCTATCACACACACTATGCGCGTATACCCTGTCGTTCACCAGCACCACGCCCACAGGTTTGCCCGTCTCGGGATGCACTCCCGACAGGTCAACCCACTTCTGCGCAGGCACGTCCATCGGATACATGGCGATGCCCTGCCCGCCCACGTGTTTGAAGGTCTCCGACGGCTCTGCGTAACCAACGGTAGAACGCTCTACCCAGCCGTTAGGACACTCCATACGACACTTCGGCTCGTCTATCGCCAGGGGAAACTGCACCCGAAGCACTGGCACGCCCGTTTCCGGTGAGCCGCGCTCTAACCAGTCCACCTCCAGCGTGAAATCCACGCGCGGCACGCCTGCAGTGAGGCTGATAGTGAGCGTGAACAGGCTGTCGCGGAAGCGGTGGTGCGCTTGCACGCTTGCGATGTATGGACCGTGGTGGGGAAAGGAGAGGGTGGCGCCCTCTGTAAACGGGATGTACTCCTTGATTTGCCCCAGAACCCACGCGGTCATGCCATGAGGCGCTTCCAGAAGGTACTCCAGCAACCCAATGCGCTCGCCGAGGGGAACCAGTTCTGCGCCTGTGCGTTTGTCTACCAGGCTCACTATCGCGCCCGATTGCTGTTCCACCGTCACGCGGAGGAACTCGTTCTCGATAGTACCTTTGCCATCACCGGTACAACCCGTGCCGTCGGCGGCGGATAACGCACGGTGTACGCTGTATGTACGATAGCCCAGCGGAGGAACCTCGTGCGCGGGGAAAGCGAGTTCGACGAAGTCGTGTTGCCAGTAGTGTCCACGCCCTAATACCTGCGCTTTGAACATGTTGCCCCTGTCGTCGCGCACGGCAACGTACGGCGTCTCGATATCACGGTCCCAGATGCGTGTGGTCACCACCTCACTTCGCGCCCACGGCGAGGGGTTGAATACCACGAAGGGGTCGCTGCCGACGCCCCCCGCGCCGTATCGGCTCAGCACCCCATCCGCTGGCAGATCGCCCTGTCCGCCGCCCAGCCCTTCGCCGTGATTTTGCGTTGGGGGCACCTCGTTGGGCGATACCGACTTCGTGTTGACCTTTGCAGCAATAGAACGCAAACTACGTGTTTTAATCATCGAAGTATGCGCCATTATCTCCTGGAACAACCCCTGTGCGTACTCGTAGGTGGCGTGCACCCCCGAACCCGGCAGGATGTCATGGAACTGGTTGAACATGGCATGACGCCACGCGGCGTGCAACTGCTCGGCAGGATAAGCCTGTCCACAGACGCCCTTCGCCAGCAGGGCGCAGATTTCCGCCTCCACCAGAGTATTCTCACTGCGCCGGTTGGCGTACTTGATGTTGCTTTGCGAGGAGTAGCACCCCTCAAATACGAAGTTCAACTCGCTGTCTATCACGGGCAGATTCCTCGCCTCGCGTTCGGCGATACGGAAGAACTCGTGATAGGTGCTGAACTTGATGTTGGGGAAAACGGGCCACTCCATCATCTCATGCGCCAGTTGCAGGTCACGTCGGGTGGGGCCGCCGCCATGATCACCTACCCCGTACACAAACAGCATATCCTTTAAGCCTGTCGCCTTTTCGAACTCGATCAGGTGTCGCGCGATATGCGGCGTGATGGGACCTAAGTACCACTCGCGATGGTCGTCGAACGCCAGCACACGCGAGCCGTCTCGCCCCTGCCACCAGAACAGGAACGGTCCTTTGCCCGTGCGACAGAAGTAGTAATAGCGAATGCCTGCTCGCGCGAGAATGCCCGGCACGGTGTGCGCATGTCCGAAAGTATCGGGTTCGTAGTCCAAAAGCACGGCGTCGTACGGTAGCCCAAACTCCTTCTGGAAAAATCGCTTTGTATACAGTAAGTGACGACACAGAATTTCACCAGACGCCATGTTCTTATCGCCTTCCACCCACTGGCTGGCGGTGACCTCCCACCTGCCTGCGCGCACATGCTCTTTGACTTTCTGCCATAGCTCTGGCAGGTAGTCTTTCATCAGCTGGTAAGTGGACGCCTGGTCCTGCGAGAAGCGAAACTGCGGAAACTCCTGCATGAGTCTATCTACCGTCGAGAACGAGTCGTTAGCGGTTGCCACCGTTTCCGCCCAGTTCCACATCCAGTTCATGTCGATATGCGCATGTCCCACGCAATGTATGGTATACTCTTTAGCCACAGGGGCAATAGGGCTGAGCGTGGCTTCCGCCTGCTTCACTGCTTCTGCTACCGGTTTGCCTTCGGACGCAGCCTGTGCGAAACCCTGCACAGCGCGCAGAATCAACCCTTCCCATTCCGCCTGTCTGGATGGGTTTGCTTGAGCCAGTTGTCTGGCAAAATCTACCTGCGCCTGCAGACGTTCTACCCACTTGCGCACTTGCCGGTCGGTATGACGCAAAGATTGCCACGCTGCATCGAGTTGTTCATCCACTCTCATCTTCGCCCTCCTCGCTGAGCAGTTATTTGTTTAGGGTAATTTTCGATAGTCGCTAAACAATTGCCTGCTTTTGGTGGGGTGGAACAGAATAACATGGCGTGCTGACGTACGCCACTATAAACAACAGGAGGCTGGGAACTATCGTGCTATAATAAGAGGGGAGGACGCAGGCAATGAACCGTGCAGGGGACTGGCTACGTCAGGCGGAGCGTGACCTGTATCAGGCGCAGATTAGCCAGCAGAACGAGGTGCATGAGTGGGCATGCTTTGCGGCGCAGCAGTCGGCGGAGAAAGCGGTCAAGGCATTGCACCTGCAGCTGGGGCAGGATGCATGGGGACACTCGGTGTTGAAACTGCTGAGGCAACTGCTGGAGGAGTTCGCCAGCGTGCTGGACGCATACTATATCCCCCCTCGTTATCCAAACGGATTCGCAGAAGGCGCTCCTTACGAATACTACACCCAGAAGCAGAGTGAAGAGGCGATACACTATGCCCGTGAGATCGTTGAGTTCGTCCGTACTCAAATGGCTCGATGCCGAGACCGTGCTTGAGGCGGTAGAGGCGTGGGCGAAGCAGACTTTCGCTCGCCACCCCGAGGTGGTGCGTATCGGGCTGTTTGGCTCATACGCGCGCGGCGACTGGGGCGTAGGCAGCGACATCGACCTTGTGATTATCGTGCATGACACTGCCATCCCCTTCATCGAACGAGCGCGCTACTTTGACACCTCTGACCTGCCCCTTTCCACCGACCTGCTGGTGTACACACGGGCCGAGTGGGAGAAGATGTGGCGGGAGGGACGATTTGCCCAGCGCATCGAGCGCGAGGCGAGATGGTTCTATCCTGAGCCGGACGCCTCTCTCGCCAGCGCGAGCGCACTCTCGTAGCGACGGCGGTCTATCCTGCCCTCTTCCACCGCCTCTTTGACTGCGCAATCGGGCTCGGTATCGTGCTGACAATCGGGGAAGTAGCACTCGCCCAGATAGGGGCGAACTTCGGGGAAAGCTTCCCACACTGTCTGCGCATCCACCGCCCACAGCTCGAAGTTGCGCATTCCGGGAGTATCGGCAATCCAGCTCTCCTCGCCAAGTCGGACCAGTTGCGCCAGCGTCGTGGTGTGCCTGCCCTTGTGCGTCGCCTCGCCCACTTGCCCCACCTTCAACCCCAAGCCGGGCTGCAGCGCGTTCAGGATGCTGCTTTTACCCACACCGGAAGGTCCGCACACCGCCGAGATGAACCCACGTAGCCGCTCGCGCAGGCAATCGATATTGTCGCCTCGCGCCGCGCTAACGCGAAGCACCTCGTAGCCTGCGTCGACGTACACCTGCAGGTAGTACTCGGTCTGTGGCTCAATAGGCAGGTCGCACTTATTCGCGACAACAACGGGATATAGCCCGTTCGCGTACGCCGCCACGAGGAAACGGTCCAGCTGCCAGGGGTCTAAACGTGGCTCCAGCACCGAGAAGACAACAAGCAACAGGTCGATGTTGGCGACAATGACCTGCACCTCTTTCGTGCGGGGGATGAACCGCACTACCGCCGAACGACGGGGTTCTACTTCGGTAATCACTCCCTGATGCTGCGTGGTGTAGTGGAACCACACACTGTCGCCCACCGCCACGGGGTTGGTCAATCGTTTGCGCTTCGCCTGGATCACGCGAGGGGCGCGGCTGGCGCTCTCGGTCATGACCAGTTCCTTCTTCAGGTTGCCCCGTAAGGAGCAGAGCACCTCGCGCCCCTCGTGAAACACCGTGTAATTGCCCGCGCTCGCGCGGATGACCAATCCCTGCAGCCTATGCGCTGTTGCCATCTGGACTTCCCCTGGCAACTCCTGCAGCATGACACCGCACCGCCTCCGCATATACCTCCTTCAGCGGCACCCCATGCTCCTCCGCCCGTGCGGCGCAGTCAGCGTATTCGGGCGAGGCAGTTACCTCCCTGCCGTTCCAGATACCCACTTTAACACGCACCTCGCCATAGCGCGTCTGCACCGTCTCCCATCGTCGCTCCAGACACAGCCGTTGCCATCGGCTAAAGCGCGCGCCGAAGGTGGTGGTCTCGCGGAAAAGGGTCTCCAGCAGAGCAACCTCCCCGCCCGGCTCACACAACACGCTCAGCTGCGTCGCTGGGCGTCCTCGTTTCATAGCAATTGGGGTGTAATACACATCCAGCGCGCCCGCTTCGAACAGCTTCTGCTGTACATGGGTGTAATATTCTGGATTCATATCGTCCAGATTGACCTCGATGAGCACCGTATCCTGCGTGGGCAGTTCGGGTACCGCCTCGCCCACAACTACCCTTAACAGGTTCGGACGCGCCTCAAATCGCTTTTTGCCCGCCCCGTAGCCCACCTGTTCTACTCGCATACGGGGGTAGCCGCCGAAGCGTCGCGCCAACGTTACCATTAGCGCCGCGCCGGTGGGCGTGACGGTTTCGCCCTGTACAGCATCGTCAGGAACCACCTCTACCCCTTTGAGCAGCTCCATCACCGCGGGCGGAGGAACTGGTATCACCCCGTGCGCTGCTCTCACAAAGCCACGCGACATGGGCAGCGGCGAACACTCCACCGCTTCCACGCCGAGCGTGTCCAGTAACACGCACACGCCCAGAATGTCGGCGATAGCGTCTATCGCGCCTACTTCGTGAAAGTGCACGCGCTCGATAGTCGTACCGTGTACCTGCGCCTCTGCTTGCGCCAGCCGACGGAACACTTCGCCCGTCCACCCTTTCGCTTGCACCGAGGCGTCGCTCCGCTCGATAATCTGCAACACGTCAGACAGGTGGCGGTGAGGTTGCTCCTCCTCGGTGCGGATGACCACGTTTATCGCCTCTATTCCATTGACCGTTGTCTTCTCAATGTAATAGCTCCAGCCCTGCAACGGCAAACTGCTCCACACTGCTCGCAAAGCCTCTACCGGCGCTCCAGCACCGAGCAGCGCCCCCAAAGCCATGTCGCCTGCAATGCCCGAGAAGCAGTCAAAGTATGCTAAGCGCATGGAGTTCTCCTCGAAATGTTGCTGTTGTCATGGTGTCTGTTGTATGATACACTTAGCTCAGTAGCAATGTTTTCCCTTCAGGAAGGAGGTTACTCATGAGATTATTACGCTGGCTATGCTCCATTGTTATCGGCTTTGCTTTATTCAGCCCGGGCTCATTGGCGCAGGAGCCGCCCAAGCAGTCGCCAGGGCAGGAAACAGCGCAGACGTTCACACGTACCGCCACGCCAGACCCTGCGCTTCCGCCCGTATCGATGCTGACAAGGCTCCTGGCGCTAACCCCTGAGCAGGAACAGAAGGTACGCCAGCTCTTTGCCGAACACAACAAGGGCTATGGTGAAATCCTTCAGCAGAAGATTTCTGTCAAAGAGCGGCAGGAGAAGCTGCGCGAACTGCGCAAGAACCTGCAGAAGAAGCTGGAAGCGGTATTGACACCCCAGCAGCTGCAGAAACTGCGCCAGATGGACCCTGAGGCAATGCTGGTAGACCGGCTCACCATCGCGTTAAAACTGACGACGGAGCAGAGTTCACAGCTGCTGGAGGTAATGCGTGAGCAGAGCGCGGGCATCCGCGCCATCGAGAAGCAGGCGCAAGAGAACGGCTGGAGCGAACAGCAGAAAAAGCAAAGGCTGGCGGAGTTGCGCAAGCAGATAGACGAAAAGGTGAATAAAATCCTGACGCCAGAGCAACAACAGAAGCTGCGGCAAATCCTGCAGGGCGAGGCAGAGAAACCAGTCACGCCGTCCAAAGAGGAGAACACCCGGTAGAGGCGCAATGCAGTACACTCACCGGGGAGGGCGAGGCTCCCGCCGAGCCGTCTGTGTGGTCGCGACGGAGCGCGACCCTCCAGAGGTTGCCTACCCACATTTGGAGGGACGCACTCTGTTGCGTCCGCCATCAGGGTCGCGACGGAGCGCGACCCTCCAAGACTGTCATGCTGAGCCGAAGGCGAAGCATCTCAATCTGCGGTTGTGCCATCGTTTGACGAAATCGTGTGAACCCAATATAATGATGCCTAAGCTACAAGCAAGGAGGAATGCAAGTGAGCATGACAACGCATTTTACCCTGAGCCAAGCAGATATCCCAACACACTGGTATAACATCCTGACCGACCTGCCGGAGCCGCTGCCCCCGCCTCTGCATCCGGCGACACAGCAACCGGTCACACCCGACGACATGCTTCCGATTTTCCCTGAGAACCTGGTAATGCAGGAATTCAGCCCCGAACGGTGGGTGGAGATACCGCAACCGGTTCGCGAAGTGTATGCGCTGTGGCGCCCAACTCCTCTGCTGCGTGCGGTAAGACTGGAAAAAGCGCTGCAGACCCCAGCGCACATCTATTACAAGTACGAGGGCGTTAGCCCAGCTGGCAGCCACAAACCCAATACCGCTGTCGCACAGGCGTACTACAACAAGGAAGCTGGCATCGAACGTTTGGCGACGGAAACAGGAGCCGGACAGTGGGGATCGGCGTTGTCGCTGGCGTGTCGGTTGTTCGGGCTGGAGTGCACTGTGTACATGGTAAAGGTGAGCTACTACCAGAAGCCTTACCGCAAGATGATGATGGAAACATGGGGCGCAACCGTCTATCCCAGCCCCAGCGAAAATACCGAATACGGACGCAAACTGTTGCAGGAAGACCCCGATTGCCCGGGTAGTCTTGGTATTGCTATCAGCGAGGCGATAGAAGACACCGTGCGCTCCAGGAACACCAAGTACTCGCTCGGTAGCGTGCTGAACCACGTGTGTATGCACCAGACAGTCATTGGTTTGGAATCCATCAAGCAGATGGAAATGGCGGGTGAAGAACCGGATGTAATCGTCGGTTGCGTGGGCGGAGGCAGCAACTTCGCCGGTCTGGCGTTTCCGTTCGTGCGCCTGAAGATTACCGCGGGCAAGAAGTACCGCGTGATAGCGGTGGAGCCAAGCGCGTGTCCGTCGATGACCAAGGGTGAGCTGCGCTACGACTTTGGCGATACCGCCATGACCACCCCGCTGCTGTGGATGTACACGCTGGGGCACGACTTCATGCCGCCGCGAATCCACGCTGGAGGTCTACGCTATCACGGTATGGCGCCGCTGGTAAGCCACCTCTACCATCTGGGGCTGATTGAAGCGGTAGCTTATCCCCAGACAAGAGTGTTCGAGGCAGCAGTGACCTTTGCCCGAACAGAGGGCATCATCCCGGCGCCCGAATCGGCTCACGCGGTGCGCGCCGCAATAGATGAAGCCATCCAGGCGCGCGAGGCAGGCGAGAAAAAGGTCATCCTGTTCAACCTGTCCGGACACGGGCTGCTCGACCTCACCGCGTACGAGGCGTATCTGTCCGGGTCGTTGCAGGATGTGTAACCGCCGTACACTCTGCCTCGGGCGGCGGCGTGGTGGGCAGAGCGAGTGGACCGCTACTGCGCCTGTGGCTGAGCCGGCAGCGTGATAGGCAAGAGGGCAGTGTCGCAGCAGGAGAACCCCTGCGGGGCGCGAATCCCGCACTTATCCTTTCTGTGGAGGTGTTCCTGTGCCTGCAACGCCCGTGTGCGAGCCTCCTCGTGAGGCTCGCTTTCACTTCAGTGGCTGGATTGGCGAGCGTCTGCAAGCCAACCTGAACCAGTGGCTGCTGACTGCGCCCGTCGCCAACCCCGCGATGCTGCAGATGTTTCGTGACCGTGACCGCCGCCCGCGCCGTGCGCTGGTGCCCTGGGCAGGCGAGTTTGCTGGCAAATACCTCATCTCCGCCGTGCAGGGCTATCGCCTCAGCCGAGACCGTCGCCTGCGCGCGCTGCTGCAACGGTTTGTCCGGGAGCTGATTGCTGTGCAGGATGT
>JANWYZ010000098.1 GCA_025054895.1 bacterium
ATCGTCGTGTCCAAAGGAATGGGCGAACACGAAGACGCTTACTCTGCATTCGACGCTCGGACGGAAGACGGCAAGCGGCTTGAAGAGATGCTCAAAGAGAAAGGCGTTCGTCGGCTGCTGGTGGGTGGATTGGCGACTGATTACTGCGTGCGCGCGTCAGTGCTGGACGCACTAGATCTCGGGTTCGAGGTGCTGGTGCTTCAAGACGCCGTACGCGGTGTAGACCTGCAGCCGGGTGATAGTGAAAAGGCGCTGGCGGAGATGCAGGGCAGAGGCGCAAAACTGGTCACTTTAGAAGAGGTGACTACACTTTAACCATCAGGCAGCGTGCTGCAGGTGTTCTACTCGGTTGCGTCCGCGCTGCTTTGCCAGATAAAGCGCTTGGTCTGCAGCGGCAAGCAATGCAGACTTATCCAAGCCGTGTGTGGGGTATTCTGCCACACCTGCGCTGAGCGTTACGCGGAGGCTGCCTGCGCCATCCAGGGTGCGGAAGGGATGTTGTTGTATTATCTCCCGCAACCGCTGCGCTATGGCGATAGCTTGCTGCAAAGGCACTTCGGGCAAAATGATCAGAAACTCCTCTCCGCCGTAGCGGAAGACCATCTCCGTCTCTCTCAAGTTCTCTACCAGCTGACGGCTTACCTCTCTCAACACCATATCGCCGGTGGCATGTCCCCAGGTGTCATTCATCTGCTTGAAGTGGTCTACGTCCGCCAGGATTAGACTGAACCGCTTACCATACCGCTGGCTGCGGTGTATCTCCTCGTCCAGCCTTATCTCCATATATCGACGGTTGAATATACCGGTCAAACCGTCGGTTATCGCCAGCAGTCCAACAGAACGGGTGAGGCGCCATACCTCCAGCACCTGTGCAAACTGGTCGGCGGCAGACGTAAGACGCTCGAGATGGTGCTGGTCAAAGTAGCCAGGTGTGCTGTGCGCCGCCAGCAATACACCCTCTACACGCCCCCGCACCAGTAGCGGCGCCCCAATCAGGCTGGCAAATACCCTCTTTGACGCCGTACCGATAAGCCTCGGCTCGGCGGAAGCGTGGGGAAGGTATAAAGGGCGCGCCTGCTGTGCTATCCAGCCGGCTATTCCCCCGTCTGTGTCGGGCTGCTGTTCCATCAGCCGAACAGGTTCACCGACCGCTGCTGCAACTTGAAGACTGCCAGTCTCCTGCTCACGCAGATAGAGCGTGACAAACGGCACTGATAATAGATTAGCTACCACTGAGATAAACTTAGAAGCAGAATCTTCTACAGATTGAGAAACCAGCAACAACCTGCCAATTTCATATAGCGCGTTCATTACCCTGTTTTCCTGGCGCACGAGGTGATGCTGTACAGAGACGCGCAGAGCCAGTGCAACCATGTCGCGTACCTGCTGGAACCGCTCGCGCATAACTGGCTCCTCTCCCTGCAAGTGAAACAACGCTACTGCTCCTGCGATGTGCTGCTCGTGGTGCAACACGAATACCTGAGCTTCTCCGCTCAGTGAAGAATGGACAGCGGTTTGGATCCGCTTCAGGCTCTCGTGGAGAGAGGAAGCTTCGCGCTGCTGATGCGAAGGCAGGGACAGCGCTATACGAGCAGGTATACTGTGAGAACCGGCAGCATAAGCCAGCTTGAGAGAGGAGTCATAGGCTTCGAAAAACCATAAAGCGCCTTCCTTTGCCCCCAGGTGTTCGCAAAGATCAGACAGTATCTGACGAGCTGCCTCTTGCGGCTCATGCGCCAAAACAGCTGCTCGCAGTATCTGCAGACGAACCAGCTCCGTTTGCCGTTGTGCCCCCAGCTCGCGATAGGCGGCAACCAGTTGCTGATACTGATAGCGCAGCTGGCGGTGCGCTTCGCGCTCTTGCTCCCACTGCTCGCGTATCTCGTCTGGTAAAGGCAGCAGCAAACCGTCTTCTTCTTTGTCGGCGGGATGCTCCGCCAGCGTGAAGCCAAGGTACAGCCACAGCGCTCCGAATAGTACCGCCCACCAGTGAAACTGACTGTCCGCTCGCCATGCATAGAGAAAGGGAGCCGGCAGCAACAGCAAAGCTACCGAGCGTGCGTAACGACGGTGAACGGCAATTACCCACGCACCGAGAGGCAACCATAAGGGGGAGTATATCTGCAAGATGGATACCGATAGCGCGTCGAGGCACGCAGCCAGTCGGCTCTGGGGTTTCACTGCTAACAGCAGTAGCACTCCGCCGGCGATACCGGTAATCAGCTGCTGCAAAGGCAAGCTGTACCACCCCCACGCTACCACTGTCAGCGCAAGAATCAGCCGAAAAACTATCTGAGGCGCGTTTAAGGGTTCCATTCCGGGTCCAGCCACAGGTCCAGAATATGTTCCTCACGCAGTGAAGCATTCTGCAAACAGCGCGCTGCCGCTTCGCAAATGGCAGAAGCAGGTGCGACGCCCACCAGCTCCGTTTCCAGCACCTGCACGTCCCACTGCGCCGCCAGGCTACGTACGTAGCCCAGCACCCACCACAATGGGCTCTGGTCGGGCTGAGTGAGGTTCAAAGACACCTGCGCAATGCCTCGCGAAGGGAGAAACAACCCCAGCGCGCGCACCCCTCGTAACTGTTCAACACGCTCTCGTTCCTGTCGAATGGTGCTGGCGATGTGTTGTGCCACCTCCACACGGTCGGTATCCAGATTGATGTTAAACGCGATGAGAGGTCCGCGCGCGCCTACGATGGCTGCTCCCGCTGTGGGGTGGAGAAACGCAGGACCTGCATCAGGCGCTCGTTCGCCAGTTAGCGGGCGACCTGCCCACCGTTCAAATCCACCGCGGCGGATGGTTGGCAAGTCTTTCGGTCTACCCGGCAGCGCGGCGTGCTCATAGAAGTACACCGGCACATCCAGCTCGTGCGCGATGCGATACCCCACTTCATGCGCGATCCGCGCACACTCCGATATAGGCACGTTTCTGAGCGGAATAAAGGGCATTACGTCGACCGCGCCGATACGTGGATGCACCCCCTGGTGAGAACGCAGGTCTATACGCTCCACTGCCACCCTTGCACAGCGAAAAGCGGCTTCTGCTACCGCACCGGGTTCACCCAGGAAGGTTAGCACCGTTCGGTGGTGGTCGGGGTCTGCAGACACATTTACCAGCCGAACTCCGGGCGCTGCGCATACGGCGGTTGCCAGCGCGTGCACCGTATCACCGTTGCGCCCCTCGCTGAAGTTGGGCACACATTCTATCACCTGCCGCATCGGTATAAGGGCTCTCCTCCTCGCTTAAGATATTCGGCGAAAGCTGTCGACATCATGATAACCGATATCTATGGCGCTCCGTCGATAATAGTGAAACACCACGACGGAAAAGTGCAAGCAAACAACTTTTTCAGTAAAATCGCTGGTAAACTGCTTGACGTTTGCGCAAGGTCGTGGTATAGTAGTTAATGAACTCGGTTGGCATTTCCACCGCGAAAGCGGTGAATGCATATCGGGGCATCGCTTGACGAGAACAGAAGAGCGCCGGAAGGCAAGAGGGAGGCGCAACGCGCGAGGTAACCCTGGAGGCTCCGCAAAGCGCAATCCCCAGCCAGAAGGTGTGCCCTCTCTGTTCCGGGAAGTGGATGCTCCGAGCGGTACAGTACACTTCCATCTCAGGAACAAGGAGGAGGGTACGATGAAACGTCTGTTCATCGGCTTGGGTGTCGCCATCGCGATTACCTTCGCTGGCAACGCCTGGGCGCAGGTGCCCCCTGATGTTCCACCCGGACACTGGGCATACGACGCCATCGAGGAACTGGTAGGACTCGGTGTGCTGAAAGGCTACCCGGATGGAACCTTCAAGGGCAAGGCGCCTCTGACGCGGTACGAGTTTGCCGTTGCGATTCGCGACGCACTCGCCGCGATTCGGCAGCAGATCGATGAGGTGAGGGCGCAGATTCCTCGCACCACGACGCAGCCTACACAGCCGACTCAGCCTCCGGTTACTCCCCAGCCTGGCATTACCCAGGAGGAGCGTGCGAAGCTGCAGGGCATTCCTGCGGACACCGCGCAGCGGCTGCAAAGGCTGGACGAAGCCATCTCGCGCATCAACCGTCTCGCCACGGAGTTCCAGGATGAGCTGGCTTCGCTGGGCGTAGACGTGGAAGCCGCCAAGCGCGACCTCGCCAACCTGCGCAAGCGCGTTGAGGCGATTGAGGAGGAGATGAAGCGCTTCCGCCTCAGCGGTGATGTGACGTTCGTGGTGCGCGGCACCAACAGCATCGACAACCTCACCGCTCGCGACCTCAACGCACAGCCAACCGCAGTTGGTGGTCTGCTGGGCAACCTCGATGTGTTGCATGAGCTGGGGCTGAACATCAGCAGCAAGCTCAGCGACACCGCGTCCGCGGATGTCAGCCTGGTGGTCGGCAACTGGCTGGCTTACCTTGGCTCGGCGTCGCAATTCGTTGCCCGCCCGGCAGCGAACAATACCGACATCGTGCTGTGGAAGGCGGCGGTCAACGCGCCGATTAGCGTGTTCGGCACCGAGATCAACCTGACCATCGGTCGCTTCGAGAACCGCATCAACCCGTTGACCCTGTGGCGGCCGGATGTGGACGTGTACACCACCATCGACCGCTACGACAACGGCTACTACAGCATGGACGGTGTCAAGGCTGCGCTTGGCATCGGCTCGGTGCAAATCGGGCTGTTCGCTGCACGCAACGACGCCGTCAACACCAACAACGGCGGTAACTTCATGTCGCTCAATGGCGGCATCGGCAACCAGCCCAACGTCGCGGCGGCTCACCCCGCTGTAGCGACGGTAGCGGGCATCGGCGCGTTCGATAGCAGCGCCGGCGTGACAGTGGACGTGAACCTGGGCGAGAAGATCAGCCTTAGCGGTGAAGTCATCACCGCTAAGAAGGCGACCGCCGCCGTTGCCCCCTTCGGCAACGTGAACCGTCTGAACGTATACGGTGGTCACCTGAAGGTGAACCTGATCGACCGCCTGACCGTTACCGCCGACTATGCCCAGAGCGACCTGTTGTTGCAGGAGACCAACGTGAACAACAAGGACAACTGGGCGTTGCTGGTGGGCGTGGGCTACCAATTCGGCGAGAACCTGTCGCTCAGCGCAGGCTATCGCGAGGTACGTCCATACTTCGCCGCCCCCGGCTACTGGGGACGCATCGGATACTGGCACAACCCAACTGACATTAAGGGCGCGGATGTGGCTCTGGCATGGAAGCTGGGTTCGTTCTCCATCGATGCGAAAGGCGGCTTCTATAAGGGTAGCAACCGCCCGGCGAGCTTCGTCGGCAAGGACGACGAGATTGCCCACGTAGCAGCCGGCGTGCTGTGGAACGCCTCCGATAAGCTGAACCTGAACGTCTCCTACGAAGGCGTTCTGTGGAATCTCAAGACCTCCGCCAACGGTGCAAAGCCAACGGAGAACTATGTCACGCTGGGCGTGGACTACAAGGTGAGCGATAACGCACTGCTCAAGCTGCTCTACCAGGTTGTGGACTTCAACGCCAAGGGTGTCGTGCCATGGCGCGTCATCCCCGGCAACGACAAAGCCCGCGCTGGTGTAGCAGTGGCGCAGTTCAGCGTGAAGTTCTAAACCCGATTAACACTAACCCCCTCCGGTTTGCCGGAGGGGGTTTTTATTTTGGTATACCCCAACTCGAAGCGGTCCGTTTCAGCCGACGGCGGCGTTGGCGGCAGGAGAGCCGTGTGCGGCAGGAGCGTAGTCAAAACCCGTTTGCGCAAGAAGTGGCATAACCGCTGCCTCTATCTCCTCATCGCTCTCGCCTACATGCACACCGCGCCACAGGTACCAGTGCTCCTCGTGCGTGACCGATTCGCCCGGCTCCAGGGTAACCAGTCCGCCAAGGCTCTCCACCTCTAACATTCGTTGATTGGTAAAGAACTCACAATTACACCCGAAGTCGGGATACTGTGCCCGAGGGTCATACGAAAACCGCTTGAGAAACAGGTGGTCACCGTTCGCGTATGCCGCCCAGCCCTGCGTATTCAGCGCACCGAACTTCTGTGGGTAGCGTGCGCTGCTATCCTGCTTCAGCTGCACGTAGCGCCTGCCCCATCGCCAGCGCGGGTCGCTCATGTCGGTATACCCCCACAGCACCAGAGGTCGCACCGGCAACAGAAAATCGGGGTGTGGGCGATAGGGCTCCTGTGGTACAATGCATCGTCCGCCCGGCGCCATCACCGTTAACGCCCAGACTGCCAGCGTGACGGGCCACACATTGTGGTTGGTTATCTGGTGTATCACATGCACGTGGTTGCGCTGGGGGTTCAGCCAGAGGCGTACGGACTTCTGGATACCGGTACCCTTTTCCACAGGGGCGGTCACGCGCAAAACCTCGCCTTCTATCGTCCATTGCACCGGCAAATTGTCGGGATGCTTGGTGCGCTCCACCACTTCGGGTGCAATCCACAAACGATGCCCGCCATAGGCGCGATACTCGTCGCCGCCAACCAGCCCCAGCTGCTCGGAGTACTCTGCAAACTCATTGACCTCTCCGATAAAGCCGAAGCGAATCACGCGCGGACCGACCTCCGCGGTGACAACGATTTCCGCCTCCTGATTCGCTATACGCAAACACTGTTGCCATCCTGCATAGGGGATAACATCTATCTTCATGAAACGCCTCTCTCTGGTTGAGATTTCGCGTCTATTTTGTTCTTGCTGCGACCGAGGACTCCTGCCAGATGAGGACATGCAGGAAACTGCCCCGCTCAGGATGAAATGAGAAAGTAAGAGGATGAAAAAAACAGGTAATCACACGATGTCGCGATATAAGAAAGAACCTGCCATTGTACCATCCGAAGCCACGATCGCTTTGCTGGAGCCAGCACGAGGCGTCTCTGACGTGCATAGCGAGCGCATTGTCGAGGCGGTAAGCCGGTTGCTGGAAATGCCACAAAGTGAGCAGGTAACTGCGGCGTACTGGATGGGCACACAACCAGATTACGCAGGCGTGCTATCGTACCTCGCTTCGAGAGCAGAAGTCACAGGCGCGCTGCGACGGGCAGTCAAGCGAGCACTTTTTGATCTGCGCCGCCGCGGGGTACAGGTTTCGCCTGTTCAACGAGAACAACATCCGATGGAGTCTCCCGCTGTATCGCAAGCATGGGTGGTAGAGGAAGCGTTCATGGCCGCCCCCTACACATCGCAACGTTTTGCCGCTGCGGCGCAGATGCGCTTTTTCCTGCGCCATACGTCAGGGCAGAAGGCAGTCTTTACTATCAGCCTCGACCTGTTTGGCTACCTGTCCAGCGCTACGTTAAGCGATGAACAAGTAGATGTCTTGCTTCAGGAATGTCTGCACCACCCCTTTCTGCCCGCTTATGGGATGGAGCCTTTGGGCTTGCGCAACCGATTTGTTAGCGTGCCCATAGACTGGGCGGTTCAGGTGGCGCACGAGGCGCGTCAGCGCAACATCCGGTATCATGAACCGATTCCGCCACATGCTGCTTTCTACTGGGGCAGGCTGCCAGAGCCTGCTGATCCGGCTGTGTCTTATCCTGCCGATTCCCTCGCGGATGCTGAGACGGGTTGGCTGGTTAGCTCGGTGCTGATATCGCCCCAGACGGACGAGCCACTATGGCAGCTGGCTCCGGTGATACTGTTCTACTCCTACCATCCTGACGAGATCGCAGAAGTAGTTGCCGAGACTCTACGGGAGTTGGATTCCCCCCTTGTGCTCCCCCAGCAAACGGAGGAAGAGCGTCGCCAAAGGACGATGGAGAGGATCCGGGAAAAACTGTATCCCGACGATAGGTTGCGTGAACCGTTGCTATTCCTGTTGCCTGTTTGGAGCAGCTTTTACCTGCTAGGAGGCGAACGTCAAGCAGCGGTGTGGCTCAAGGCGATGTGGCGCGAGCTGAAGGAACGACCTGACCGCCCCTTCCACCGCACGCAGATAGCCCAGCTGTTCACCAGCCTGTCCGTTGCGCTGCTGATGTCCACAGCCGGTGGTACCGAGCCACCAGAGGAGAGGCAAGATGAGTCTACGACCTTGCAAAGCTGACCTGTACTGCTGGGGAGCGGTGTTAATTCTGTTGCTGGTTGCTTCAGGCTGTGCACGCACGCAAAACGTGGAGACAGTGCGTGTGCTGCCCCTCGAGCAGCTATACGCCTACGACCGCGACCTGCCCCTCAACGCAGAGGTCAAGGAACAACAACGCGGGAACGGCTACGTGATATACCGTGTGCAATACAACAGTGTGCATGATAAGCGCGTGCCGGCCTGGTGGTGTGTACCCGCTATGGGCACGCCCCCTTATCCTTGCGTGATAATCATGCACGGGTACGGCGGCGACAAAAACGGCTTGCAGATGCTGGCGCCTGCTTTTGCGCTGCGAGGCATTGCTACTCTGGCAATTGACGCTGAGTACCACGGCGACCGCAAACAGCCCGGTAGCGACATCCTCAGCCCTTACCCCTACCGCAATCGCGACGCCTTCATCCAGACGGTGATCGACCTGCGCCGCGCCATCGACTTCTTGCAGAGCAGGCAAGAGATAGACGCCAAACGCATCGGCTACATCGGATTGAGCATGGGAGGAATCCTTGGGGGTATTCTGGCGGGCGTGGATGAGCGTGTGCAGGCTCCTATCCTTATTGTAGCAGGCGGCGACTGGGGTTACCTCTTCAGCAACAGCCAGCACCCTACTGCTGTGCAGCTGCGCGAGAAGCACCCCGAGCTGTTCCGGAACCCACAGAAAATCAACGAGGTGGTTGGTCCCATCGACCCGGTGAACTGGGTAGCGCGCATCTCTCCGCGCCCTCTGCTGATGATTAACGGCAAAGGCGACCAGATTGTGCCCAAAGAGTGTACCGAGCGGCTCTTTGCCGCCGCCAAAGAGCCAAAGGAGATAGTCTGGTTGGAAGGCGGCCACATGCCCCAACCCGACCTGGTACTACGCAAAGTGGATGAGTGGCTGACAAAACACCTGCTGCCACATCCAGCTAGCGGTCGGTAGCTGCACACAAGGATAGTGCCGTTCTCACCCACTAACCTTTGCGAAAGCATCTATGGCGCGAGTGACGTCCTCGTCATCTACGTCCTTGTGCGTTACCAGCCGGATAGTGTGAGGAAACACGTCCAGGCAGTGCACACCTAGCGTCTCCAGCTGCTGCACGATGCAACGCGCTGGCTGCTCTGTTTGCACGTAGACCATATTGGTCTGCACAGTTTCTAAATCCACCCGAAAGCCGGGCATGTTCGCTATCGCCTCTGCCAGGCGACGGGCGCGAGCATGGTCTTGTGCAAGCCGGTCTATCATCGTATCCAGCGCAACCAGTCCTGCCGCAGCAAGAATGCCAGCCTGACGCATCGCCCCGCCTAATATCTTGCGCACGCGGCGCGCCTCCTCAATAAAAGCACGCGAGCCACACAGCATCGAGCCGACTGGACACGCCAACCCTTTTGACAGACAGAACATCACCGAATGGGCGCAGGCCGCGAGTTGCCTCGCTGGTACGCCTAACGCGATGGCTGCATTGAAGATGCGCGCGCCATCCAGATGCACCGCGATTCCATGACGCTGTGTAAGCGTCCATATCTCGCGCATGTACTCCAGAGGCAACACCACGCCTCCCGCAGCGTTGTGGCTATTCTCGAGACAGATCAGGCGCGTGGGAGGGACGTGATCGTCGCCGGCTTGGATGCGTTTGGCGTACTCGTCTACTGGCACGATGCCCTTCTGGTTGGGCAGCGTGCGCAACTGCACATTACTGATGAACGCCGCCGCTCCCAACTCCCACTTGACGATATGGCAATCCTCGTCGATAAGCACCTCGTCGCCGGGGTGGGTATGCACTTTGACCGCGATTTCGTTGCCCATTGTGCCAGAGGGCACAAAAAGTGCAGCCTCTTTGCCCAGCAGTTCCGCCGACCGTTCTTGCAGAAGATTGACGGTGGGGTCTTCACCGTACACATCATCGCCTACCTCGGCGTTTGCCATCGCGCGGCGCATCTCAGGTGTGGGTACAGTCACCGTATCGCTTCGCAGGTCTACCAGACGGTGCATCATAACCTCCTGCTGTTGCTCTGTCGCAAAGAGATGGCTTGTGTGAATCCACGATTGAAATCATGGGCTGTGGCGATAGTCAATCCACCGGCGCGGATTCAAAAACCTGCGAAGGCAGTTTTCTCCGCCTCATAACTTACCACTCCAACGGTGGGCACAGGGACAACAAAGCATCCCGCTGTTATTATACAACGCTTCTCCAGAACACACCTTGTGCCGTGCGAGCAACCGGAGCCACTAAAAAACGCAACCCTGCGTAAACAGGGTTGCGCCTGGAGAAGGAAGGCTCCAGACCTACTACAATCCCTTTCCCGTCTTCTGGGTAACTGTCGCCTTCACCTGTGTTGCTTTCACAGCGGGTTTCGCGGGTGCGGCAGGCTTTGCTTTTGCCTCGGTCGCCTTGTTACCAGACTTCATGAAGGGACAACCAGAACAATCCGTTGCGCCGTTCCTGGCAGCTGCAGGCGTCACAGTCGCCTTTGCGGCGGTACCGTTTGCCTTGGGGCAGTTACTGCAATTCTTCGCGCCGTCCGTAGCCGCTGCGGTCTTCGCCGTGCTGGATGAATAGGGGCATGAGCCTTTACCTTCCTTCACTGCTGCGGTAGGCTTCACATCGCTTGCGGTGCGTGCGGTGGTTGCCTTTGCCCCCTCGCTCGGGCAACAGGAACCGCCCGACTTCACAGCGGCAGG
>JANWYZ010000099.1 GCA_025054895.1 bacterium
CCCAATATCGTCCAGTCTACCGCCACAGGCTCTTGCAGCACACTGAATACCACAAAGTTGCCCGCCTTGCGGATGATATCCAGCCCTAACAGAATGCCCTGCGGATGCCCGGTGGCTTCGATGTAAACATCACAGCCGTAGCCCTCGGTCAGGCGGTGGATTTCCGCGCGCACGTCGTCGCGCGAGGGGTTCAACGCCATATCGGCGCCCAGCTGCTTTGCCACCTCCAAGCGGTGATCGCGCAGGTCCAGTGCGATGAGCAGCCCGGGGTTCTTGAGCCGGGCGCACGCTACCATACCCAACCCAAGCGGTCCCATACCCGCAATGACCACTACGTCACCGAACTGTATCTGCCCTCTATCCACGGCGTGCATAGAGCAGGCTAGTGGCTCAATCAGTGCAGCTTGCTCGGTAGGGAGGGTGTCGGGGATGCGATATACCCGCGCATTGGCAGGATAACGCATGTACTGCGCCCAACCTCCCTGCGCCTTCTGGCGGAAACCGAAAATCTCACGGTCGCGGCACAGCCAGTACATGCCCCTGTCGCACATTCGGCATTTCCTGCAGGGCACAATCTGCTCCGCGATAGCGCGGTCTCCTACTTTCAAGCCGAATCGCTCCGCCGCCCCTTCCCCCAGCGCGACGACACGCCCGACGAATTCATGACCGGGCACTACGGGCGGCTGCACGTAGCGTGGGCGCGTTGCGTCGCCCCAGATAGAGGGGTTTCCATAGAAGCATTTCACATCCCCAGCACAGATTCCACATGCCTCTACCTGTACGATAACCTCTCCGGGACGCGGCTTGGGCGCAGGTACTTGCTCCAGGCGGTAGTCCTGTGGGGCATGGCAACGCACTGCATTCATCATCGCCTCATCCATCGCAAACCATTCCCCCTTTGCACAGAGATGAGCAGCGCGAGCTCTCCTCTGCGCGTTGTATCGTGGAAATACTGTCAATAGAAATCATCCTGACCCCTCTCTCCCGCAGGAGAGAAAGAGATTTTCCCTCTTCTCCTCAAGGAGAGGGAGGTCAGGATGAATCTCTCACACAGACACGCCCGGCAACTCCGGGTACCAAAGGCGTTCTCACCTGCTGTGGGCGCGTCGCCTCCTTTATCGCGGGGCGGTGGGTTGTGCTTGAGGCGCGCCACCCGGCGGAGCACCAGGCGCCATTCCGGGCGGAGGCATCCCCGGACCTCCTACTGGCATCTGCGAGGGGTCGATGACGGGCAGCTCTGGCTCTGCGAAGAAAAACCGCCATCCGATAATCGCAATCACCGCTAGCACCACCACAATCACTATCGCTGCGGTAACCGGGCTAATCTCTTTCTTCATCTCTCCGCCTCCTGAAAGGTATGGAGTACTTTTCTCGTTCTCAACTACACGGTATGATTCCTGCCGCTATCCTCGACACGCAATTCGAAGCGGAATCGCTCTGCATACCACCAACCAGAAGCGGGTTGGAGAGGTAAGTACTCTCTTTTACGCGAATCGAAAAGGCATATCTGGCGCGAAGGAGGCAAGAATGCGATACATCCTCGCTATCGGTGCTCATCCTGACGACGTAGAAGGAAGCGCTGGTGGGACGCTGGCTCTGATGAGGCAACGGGGGGACAGAGTGCTTTTCCTGAGCGTCACCGATGGTGGTAAAGGGCACTATCAGCAGGAGTATGCTCTGAACCCCCGTTTGCTGGTAGAGCGTCGTATGGCGGAAGCGCGATGCGCTGCGGCGCTCATCGGCGCCGAGTTTCAGTGTCTGGGCGCGCCAGACGGTGGGGTGTATGTTAATCACGAAACGACCTCTTCCATGATACGCGCTATCCGCTCCTTTGGCGAGCCAGGCAAGGGGCCCGACCTGATCCTGGTCAACCGCCCTAATGACTACCACCGTGACCATCGGGCTACCGCCCAGCTGGTACTGGATGCGGCGTACCTGCTGACTGTGCCGCTGGTTTGCGCCGATGTGCCCGCCCTGAGGCGGATGCCTGTAATCATGTACTGGCACGACGATTTTACCGAACCGGTACCTTTCCGCTGTGACGTGGTAGTAGATATAGACAGCGTGATGGAAACCAAAATCCACATGGTGTGCGCTCACGAATCACAGTTCAGCGAATGGATACCCTACACGATGGGCATGGCTCCTCTTCCTCTGAGTCGCGAGCAGATGTACGAATGGGTAACCGCATGGATGCATCGCGACGCCCGTAGCGCAAAAGCGTCTGGTGAGAGGGGACAACCACGATTGGCGCCGAAGGAACACTACAAGTTTGCCGAAGGTTTCCAGATTAGCGAGTACGGCACACAGCCGACCGAAGAGTGGCTGAAGGAGATGTTTCGTCTTTCGGGCTAACAGCCTCCGCTGATGGCGCAGGTCGCACGAATCCTGCGGTAAGAGGGTGAGATGCCGAAACAAAATCGTGTATGATGGTGTATAATAATAGTGGCTACCCGTGGGGGCGATTGGTGTCGACAGGGTAGAGGCGCGCTCAGGCTGCGAGCCGAGGTGCCGTTGGCCTCGTAAAAAAGCGGCAAAAAAATAGGAGCGACTCCTCAGTACGCTCTCGCTGCCTAATTAGCAGGCAGCCGTCCTGCCGCCTCCTGCCGGCCGAGGCGGATGTGGGCGTGTGCTATGCCGGATAGCCTGAACGAAAGCGTTCACCGTCGTTCGGGCGAAGACGCAGGGTGGACTGGCTCAAGGGTAAGCCTGCCATCGGGCGTGCCCGCGAGCGAGATGCAAAACGATGGCTACGCTCGTAGACGCCTGGGGCAAGTCACTCTGGACGAGGGTTCGAGTCCCTCCGCCTCCACCAAATTGTGTTGGGGTGGGCGTGTTATCGTGCGAACACTTCCCCTGCCACCCTGTCAGCCAGACGTACCAGCTTCCTTGTGGATTCCATGTCTACCCTGTACTCGCCGAACCCTGTGACGCCGTAAAAAGCGACGCCTGGCATTTCGGGATAGCGCTCTCGCAGAGAGCGCGTCTGCCTCTGTAACTCGGCAGGGCGCATACGATTGCCGAACTTGTCGGGTGTTGGGGAGACCATACCGACACACACGACCGTTTGGCGTAGCAGACCCTCGCGTTTCATCAACTCCACACGTCCAACCACGCCGTCCCACGAGATAGCCCACTCAGGATGTTCGGGCACGAAGGTATACCCCTGAATAATTGCCAGGTCCACCGCTCTTTCCTTTACCAGTTTGCGGAACAGTGGTGTCGGTTCCGTGACCCACACCGCCACGAAGAAGCGACGATGCTTGCGTTTGAGTGCACGCAATGCTTCCGCGATGGGCAACGCATACGGATGGTCGTCTCCCGTGTTCCATTCGTCCATTGCGATGCCCGCGTAGCCCTTCTCCGCATAGCTGGAGTAGTACTGGATGAACTTCTGCCTGTCCCAGTCTTTGGCTTCGTGGTACAGATTGGGACCGTATACCCACATCAGCGAGGTGATCCCGCGCCGATGGTTCTCCACAGCCCACTGGTGGTTGCCCACCGAAGCGTCTACATTGCAATGTTTGAGGTCATCCAGAAACGGGCACTGGTACCAGATGATGTAAGGTGGCTTAGGCATTCTTCGCAGCTGAGCGGGAAGCGGTTCGTTTGGATTCGTCTTCACTCCTGCAGGAGTGAACAGGCTTGATCCTGTTGTGTACATGCTGTGTGTCCACCTCCATAAACACCCTGACAATTCAAATAGCAGGAACTACCTGACCTTTCTATGTGACACGGGCATCTTGCCCGTGATTCGCGCGTCAGTGTGTCCAATCTTTTTCTTGGGTAAGCACGAGATTCCTGCCGTCCGGAAACGCGGTCCCGAACACGTGTTGACCATCCTTTTTGGGTGCAGCTGACGCTCTGTTAAGTTGCGAATTGAGGATTGAGCAAGGGCATTTTTGCCTTGCTATCGTTCTGAAGAGTGTATGGTGTTCCTTTTTCCACGTCTATGCTGATGCAGCAAGGGCGAAGAATCTCCCGGATGCTTCAACGCGTTCAGCATGGCAACGTTGGCGGGTCGCGCTCTGTCGCGTCCTGGAAATGTTCTGACGTGGCATGGGCATCTTGCCCATGAACCACGCGCAAGATGCGCGTGCTACTGGCGGGTCGCGCTCTGTCGCGACCATGCAAATCCGACGGCTCGGCAGGAGCCTCGCCCTCCGCCCTCTTTGTCACCCTGAGCGTTAGCGAAGGGTCTCAGATGCTTCGCTTGCGCTCAGCATGACAGAATTGGAAGGTCGCGCTCCCTCGCGACGATGATGGCGGACGCAACGGAGTGCGTCCCTCCAGATGTGAGCAGGCAACCTCTGGAGGGTCGCGCTCCGTCGCAACCACGCAGACGGCTCGGCGGGAGCCTCGCCCTCCAAACCTTTTGTTATTCTGACACCACTGGAGGGTCGCGCTTCGTCGCGACCATACAAAACCAACGGCTCGGCAGAAGCCTCGCCCTCCAAGAGAGATGTTGCGCAATCGTAAACTCATAACTTAACAGAACAATAGTAGTATCTGCTCCGGTAGTGTTGATACAACCGTTGCTGACTGTTAATGGGTTACCTCCCTGATATACGCCCTCACTCCAGGCATCGTCCGGACGAGACGCATTCCCTTCTCCTTGCCCAGCACGCACAGCGCGGTCGCAAGGCTATCGGAGGTGATTCCGTCCCGGGCAATCACGGTGGCTGCTACGCGCGTAGTGAGCCCCCATCCTGTACGCGGGTCCACGATGTGCGAGTACCGCTTACCCTGATACTCCACATATTGCTCGGTATCGCCTGAGGAGGAGATAGCTCCTGAAGCAAGGTACACCCACTGCCGTTGTGGGGAAGCGTTTTCTACCCTGATGCGCCAGCCCGCCGTGCCAGGCGGAGCCAGCCCTACCACGATGTCGCCTCCCGCTTCCAGTAGCGCATGGCGGATGCTATGCTGCTGTAGCACCTTCAGCGCACAGTCCAGCGCATACCCCTTGGCGATGCCGCCCAGGTCCAGCCTCATGCCGGGCGCGAGCAGCTGCACCATGCGCTCCTTTTCATGAAGCACTATCTTTTCGTACCCCACGCGCTCTTTCGCTTCTTGCAGCTCCTGCTCTGTTGGAAACTGCCCTGTGCGTCGGGCGCGCCGCCAGAGCTGGACATACGGACCGACTGTCACATCGAACGCGCCTTCTGTGCGCCGAGAAAGCTCCTGCGCCCGCCGCAGCAGGGTGAAAAGTTCCTCGCTCACCCGCACGGGCGGTCCTCCCGCCTGCGCACACAGGCGCATCAGCTCGCTATCGGGGCGATAATCGCTTGCGATTTGCTCGATCTCGGCGATACGCTCGAAAGCGGCAGCACAAGCCCGCTCAGCGACAGCCTGATCAGAAGCGTAGACGATGATAGTCACTTGCACTCCCATCGCCATCTGGCTATACTGATAACGGTGCAGAGGCGCCGCGTTCAGGCGTAACGCGCCACAGACAAAACCTGTCCATACTAGCAGAAACAGTTGGAGGAGGATAACGCGAAACATCATGAAGGCTGGTTCACCCCTTTCCGTTGTGCTGCCCCGAAGCTTCTACAGAAGCCTGGCGTTCACCTGCGGTGTGGTGCTGGTGCTTTGGGGTGCAGCAGCTACGCAGGTACAACAGGCAAAGGACACAGCTGCAACCGCTAAGGCTCAAACCCCCGCCAAAACGCTGACCCCATATACCGAAACCATTCCGGGCACTGTGGTGAAGTTCGAGATGATTGCCGTGCCTGGCGGAACATACACCATCACCGACCCCAAAACGGGCAAGCCCAAACAGGTGACCATCAAGCCTTTCTACATCGGCAAGACGGAGGTCACCTGGGACGAGTTCGATGTGTTTGTACACAAGCTGGACGCTCCCGACACGCAGAAAATCGGCGGCGCGGACGCTATCTCTCGCCCCAGCAAGCCGTACGGCGCGGTGGACAGAGGATTCGGGCACAAGGGCTACCCTGCTATCAGCATGAGCTACCTCTCCGCACAGAAGTACTGTGAATGGCTTTCTGCCAAGACGGGCAAAAGGTATCGTCTGCCTACAGAAGCGGAGTGGGAATACGCTTGTCGCGCGGGGACGTTACCTGCTGGACCAGTAACGGACAGCGAATTGCTGGACAAGCTCGCCTGGCATTGGGGCAATTCCGATGACAAGACCCACAAGGTAGCAACCAAGCAGCCCAACGCCTGGGGCATCCATGACATGCTGGGTAACGTCGCCGAGTGGTGTCAGCCTATGGACGACGATGTGCCCGTTGTGCGCGGCGGTTCGTACTACGACGAGCCCGACAAGGTGCATCCCGCCGCACGCAAAAAGTACACACCCGATTGGCAGATGAACGACCCACAAAACCCGAAGAGTAAGTGGTGGCTCACCGATGCGCCTTTTGCCGGGTTCCGCGTCGTGTGTGAGCCATGAGTCTCCAGCTGCGTTCGGATTGTTCGCAAGGGAGATTGCAGATGGTTCGTCTGGGCGACTTGACAGGCTATCTGGACGCTTATCTCGCCGTGCGCGAGATACCCGACTATCCTAACGCCTTCAACGGTCTGCAGGTAGAAGGGCGTGCGGAGGTACGCCGTGTGTTAACGGCAGTGGACGCCTCTGTGGCATCGGTAGAAGAGGCGGTAGCATGGGGCGCGGATATGCTCATCGTGCATCACGGCTTGTTCTGGAACGGCTTGCAGCCAATTGTGGGGCGTTTCCGCAGAAGGTTACAGCCGTTACTGCGCGAGGGCATCAGCCTCTATTCCGCGCATCTGCCTCTGGACGTGCATCCGGAGGTAGGCAACAACGCTTTGCTGGCGCGCGCCCTGCGGTTGGAGCCGTCCGGAAGGTTTGGCGACTACCAGGGCGTACCGATAGGAGTCGTGTGCGACGCCGAAATCCCCCTTGCCGAGCTGGTGTCGCGCTTGCAAGCGCAACTGCAAGCACCAGTGAAGGTCATGCCCTTTGGCGGCGAGGTCGCCAGGCGCATTGGCGTCATCACCGGCGGTGCAGGGCAGACACGCATCCTGACCGAAGCACGCGAGCAGGGCATCGATACAGTGCTTACTGGGGAAGGGGCGCATCACACCTATCTGGACGCTGAAGAGCTGGGCATTAACCTGCTGTACGCGGGGCACTACGCCACCGAAACGCTGGGCGTACGCGCGTTGGGCGAACACTTACAGAAGATGTTTGGGCTGGATTCCCGATTCTTCGATCATCCGACCGGGTTGTAGATTGGTCTGCTCCTCCTGTTGCGCGGTGCGCCACGCCCACCACCACACCAGCATCGCCGCAGCAGCCACAACGCCCGAGTCGTTCAATAGCAGCAACGCTAAAGCGCCTACCCACACAGGTATCGGCGTTTGTCGCCGTAATCCGAGCATTCCGATTAACCACAGGGGCATCCACGCACTGCTTGCCGCCAGCACGATGTTCATCTGCTGTTTGCGGTGCATAGTGCTCGGGAACTGCGCCTGGATGTGCTGCAGAAATTTGCCCAGATGCGTGGGAGATGGGGAAAGCGTTTCCCAGAGCACCACTGCCAGCAGCACCACTGCAGCCGCGGTGACAGCCAACAGGCGTAGCCTGCGCGAAAGCACCGCTTTGCTCACCGCCACGCCGATAGCCGAAAGCATGCCACCGACATCCGCCCCCCAGAAGGGGGCGCCCAGCGCCAGCGCGGTCGTCAACCAGCGCACAAGGCTCCAACCCGCGCTCTCTGTCATCAGAAAGCCGATTTGCGCTCCGAACAGGCTGCCAGCCAGCTCGTTACCCACGCCGTAGAAACGCGCTCCTTCCTGCAGAACGTAACCGAAACCGCTCCAGCGCAGCAGATTGCCCCCGTGCAACAGGTCTACTGCGACGAAGATAATCATGACAGTCGCCAGTACGCGCAGGGAGTGGCGCAGGGGAAAGGTCGACAGCATCGCCAGAAGCCCAAGCAAGCACAGTAGCCAGATACCTGCCCGCGTTGCCAGGGAGATACCGCCCAGAGGGAGACAAATCAGCGCCGGAACCAGCGATATCCCCAGCACCGGCAGCAGACAGGGAAAGAGCAGCAGCGCACGCAGTATCCTGCTTACCCTGGGCGAGAAAAGCCACAATATCCCCGCTATAGCCAGCACACCAGCCTGCACAGTGGGCAACGCGCCCACAAGGCGGTTCCATCCTGCCTGACGCATTAGCGACTGGTACAATCGCTGCGTCGTTACCGCAGGCTGCCCCACAGCATCCACCCACGCAGGAGAGCCAACTACGTCGGGCGGCAGCCTGGTGCATCCAAAATGAACCAGCCACGTGGCGGTCAGGTCGGGCAGGGTGATAAAGCCGGGCAGGCGAGTGGACCCCGAAGCCAGCAAGCCAGTTCCAGCCCTGCCAAGACGCATTACCCAACCCAGCTTCGAACCGTTTTCCATCTCCTGCCGAGACGGTACTGGAGAGAGCAGGTACAGAACGTCCTCGGGCTGGGTGAGCTCCGTGCGTAACCGCCGTATTATCTCTTCCAGCTGCACTGGCTTCCCGTTGAAGCTGCTGGCGTCTACCCACAACATCACGCGCGGGTATTGCTGCAGGATGGACTGCGCGACCTGCAGTAACATTGCCTCGTCGGAGGCGTATCGCGTCTCTCGCTCGGGGAAGGGAGCACCCGCCAGTAGCATGGGCGATTCGTAGCGCGTAGTCAGGTAACGGAGCTGCACTCCTCGCGCTTTTAGCTCCTCCGGCAACAAGCCGGTCACAACCGGGTATCCCCACTGGCTGTTGGCTTCCACCAGCTTTCGAAGCCGTTTGATGGGATGCACAGGCAGATTGTCCGGTGCGAGGGCGCGTGTCCCTGCGTTGAGGGTAAGATAGGCGCTGCGTTCCCATTGCTCTACCGACAGCGACGCAGTCCGTTGCCTCGGCGAGGAAGCGACCCGGCTCAGCACCAGAGCCTGCGCGCCATGCAGGTTTGCGGTCTGGCGAATGAGCAGCGGAACGTTCTCCGGCTGCAAACAGAGCACCACTACCCGTTGCGCCGCGGCGGGCGTGAATAGCGACAACAGCGCAACCATTAGCCCCAGGCGTTGCACAATCACGCTATTCTGTTCCTGTTGGGCAGGGAAGGTTCCTTCCCGTGCCGGTTATTACCGCTGTTCAATGGGCACGTAAGACAGCCCATCGGGTCCCGTGTACCTGGCGCGGGGACGGATGAGCCGGTTGTTCGCCCACTGCTCCAGGATGTGCGCCGTCCAGCCAACCACCCGACTTACTGCGAAAATAGGCGTGTACAGCTCCATCGGGATATTCATCGCATGATAACAGATACCCGAGTACAGGTCGACGTTCGGGAAAACCTTGCTGTTTTCGCGCATGGCGCGCTCCACTTCCCGACAAGTGTGGTAGAGCCACTCGTGCTCGGTGTCTCTGGTCAGCTGCTCGGCATAGCGACGCAGGATAGCGGCGCGGGGGTCCTCCGTACGGTACACGCGATGCCCGAAGCCGGGCACCCTTACCTTGTGCGCCAGAGCGTTCTTCACCCACTCTTGTGCCCTGCCCGGCTCACCGATTTCGAACAGCATCTTCATCACTTGCTCGTTGGCTCCGCCGTGCAGTGGTCCCTTCAACGCCGCGATTGCGCTGGTCACCGCCGAGTACATATCTGACATGGTGGCGGCGACTACCCGTACCGCGAAAGTAGAGGCGTTCAGCTCGTGGTCGGCGTGCAGGATCAGCGACACGTCAAAGGCTTTTACCCACTCTTCACTTGGCTCTTCGCCGTGCAGAGTGTACAGGAAGTTGTAGGCGATACTTTTGCCGGGCACAGGATGAATCGGTTCCTGCCCCTGACGCAGGCGCTGGTGAGCAGTAACCAGCTGAGGGATGCGCTCGGTGAGGCGAATCGCCTTGCGCAGGCAGGCGTCCAGGCGTGTGTTGCCGCTGTCTGGGTCCCAGTGCCCCAATGAGGATACTGATGTGCGTAACATCTCCATCGGCGTCGCCGATTTGGGGAACATGCGCAGTATCATCACTGTCTCCACAGGCAGCTCCATACTTCCCGTGAAGCTGTCCAGAAACGCCTCGAACTCCACCTTGCCGGGCAACCTGCCGTACCACAGCAAGTAGGCGACCTCTTCGAAACAGGACTTTTCCGCAAGTTCGGTCACGTCGTATCCCCTGTATAACAGCCTTCCGGTTTGCCCGTCGATGAAGCAAATGCTGGACTCGGCAGCCACAATATCTTCTAGTCCGACGTGTACAGTTGGTGCTTCGGTCGCTGGATTCATCATGCGCCTCCGTTCGTTGCGTGGTTTCCTGAACGCTACAAAAAAAACACCAAAGACGGCAACCGTTTTTTATCGCCGTCTTTGGCAGAGACTCCTGTGTCACCTGGTATTTGCCCCATGATTCAAATCATGGGTTCAGCGTGTTTGCAGCAAAGCATGTACACTTCTATTCTAACATAAAAACAAAGAAGGTCACAACAGTATATGGGGCTGTCCTGAAAATCGGTAGACCGGAAGGTCGCGCTCCGTCGCGTCCTGAGGGTGTGCTGATGGTGGCATGGGCATCTTGCCCATGAGCCAAGCGCAGGATGCGCGCGCTGCTGGAGGGTCGCGCTCTGTCGCGACCATGATGGCGGACGCAACGGAGTGCGTCCCTCCAGATGTGGGCAGGCAACCTCTGGAGGGTCGCGCTCTGTCGCGACCATGCAAACCCGACG
>JANWYZ010000009.1 GCA_025054895.1 bacterium
TGGCATCGGTAGCCCTGTAACACGCCCTCCACCAGTTTCTCGATCGCCTGGGGCTGGTCGCCCTTAGGAGTGTAGTTTGGATTGAGTCTGAAGTGTTCCATTCCTACTCCCTACCCTCCAGCAGATCCGACAGCACTACCAGCAGGTCATAAAAAGTCCACCTTTGCAGATTGGGCAACCGGCGCAGGCAGGTTTTTTCTACCCATAGCCCACCATTTCAATAGGGGGCGCAAACCCCAGGCAGGATGCCGTTTCGGCACAGGTTCACTCATCCACTGGCGAGAAATAGATGACGGTCACAATCTCTTCCATAGCAAGTGGGCGGTCGTAGATTCGCTCCAGCAGGTCGCGCACGTCTTCGGCGGTACGGAACTCGGGGTTTTCGCGGCTGATGTCGCGCGGGGTGAGCTCCGCCAGAGGTTTTACCTCCACGCGGTCAATAATCGCAGTGAACAGTTTGTGCCTGCGGGCGAAGCGGTTGCCCACCGTTACCCACACCAGCTGCCCGGCGCGATACTTGTCGGTTTTGTCGCCGAGGCGAACGGTTACGGTCTTGCGGTGACTGCGCAAGAGGTTCTCGTAAATATCGGGATAAAAGTTCAGCGCAAACATCCCACCCACGATCTTTCCCTCTCAGTACTCGCCAATTTGTCGTTGCAAGGCATCCGCTGACAATGTAACGCGGATCGAGTCTTCGACGAATTGAGTAATCAGCTCCTCTTCGTATAACACGCGCACCTGCTCGCGCAGTTCCTGAAGCTGCTCAGGCGGCGTGGAGGGGTCGTCTTCAAGCCGACGCAGCTTCAGCTCCAACGCCTGTCGCAACTCGCGCAGGGCGGCAGCCCGCGGCTTACCGTCCAGAAACTCTTCGATAACCCTCTCCACGTCGTCCATGCCCACTGCTCACTTGAGCAGATGCGCTTTATCGGTCTTCTCCCATGGGAACTCGGGGTGACCGAAGTGTCCGTTCTTCGCCGTGCACAGATAGCAGACGTTTTCGGTAAGCAAACCCAGGTCGCGGATGATGGAGCGTGGACGGAAGTCGAAAATATCCAGCACCCGCTTGAGTATCTGTTCCTCCGGAATGGCATTTGTGCCGAAGCAGTCAATGGTAATCGACACGGGTTCCGCCCTGCCGATGGCGTAGGCAATCTGCAGCTCGCAGCGCTCTGCCAGTCCCGCCGCCACGATGTTCTTGGCAACGTAGCGCATCATATAGGTCGCAGAGCGGTCTACCTTGGTTGGGTCTTTACCGGAGAACGCGCCTCCGCCGTGTCGCGCCATACCGCCATAGGTGTCCACCATGATTTTGCGTCCAGTGACGCCTGTATCTGCCTGAGGTCCGCCGATTTCAAAGCGTCCGGTGGGATTGCACAGGAAGCGAAAGTCGTCCTTCACGAACTCCGTATAGTGCTTCAGCACAGGCTCCAGCACGTGCTGGCGAACTATTTGCATAACCTCTTGCTGGCTCAGATGCGGTTCGTGTTGTGCGGAGACGAGCACGGTGTCGATACGGTACGGCTTGCCATCTACATATTCAATAGTCACCTGCGATTTGCCATCGGGGCGCAGACCCAGGTCGGGCTGCTGTTTGCGCACGTCCGCCAGACGGCGTGTGAGATGGTGTGCAATGGTAATAGGTAAGGGCATCAGCTGTTCGGTCTCGGTGCAGGCGTAGCCGAACATCATACCCTGGTCACCCGCACCGCCAGTATCCACTCCTTGCGCAATGTCTGGCGACTGCTTCTGGATAGCCACCATCACGCCGGTAGTATCGCCGTCGAAGCCGTAATCGGTATGTGTATAGCCCACTTCGTTGATGGTTTTGCGCACTACGTCGGGGATTTCCACGTAACCATGAGTGGTAAGCTCCCCAGCTACCACCGCCAACCCACGGGTGAGCAAAGTCTCTATCGCCACCCGCGAGTATTCCTCGATGGGCAGGTTTGCCTCACGGTCTTGCTTTAAGCACTCGTCCAGAATCGCGTCACTAATCTGGTCTGCCAGCTTATCAGGATGCGCCTCGGTCACGCTTTCGGACGTGAAAAGCATTCTTCTCGCCATATTTCCTTCCATCCTTTTGTTCCCCATAGAGAGGGGAGAGATTCTGTACGCATTCGGAGGGCACGTCTGTCGCATCCGCACCGCGTTTTCACTACTCCAGGCGTCAGCGAAGAATCCGGTTTCTCCGATGCGAAATATCTCTCCAGTGCCCAGCACAACGTTACTGGGATGCACGGAGCGCACCTTTGCCGAACGGCTAGGGGCGAGCCTCGCTTTCCCCAAAGGGAGGCGTGGCAGGCTCTCACAGACAAAAGCCACCGTGCAAACGGTAGCTGACTATTTTATAGCACACCGGTACCCCAGAAGTCAATCTCAGGGGACGTTGCATCTCCCTCAACCTTCGCTGGCGGCCGCCGATAAAATCTACCCTGACACCTTCACGCATCTCTGTAACGGATTGCGGCAGGTACTGGGCGGTTATGCCGATTCGCGTCTCGCCGAGAAGCGCCGTATCCATGAGCTGTGGCAGGCGGTGAGAGAAAGCCAGCCTACTTCCTGATATGCTTGCGCTTGGCGCGGTCGATACCGGCGTCGCGTTTCTTCTCGTCCAGGTGCCACAACCCACCGCGCAGGTAGAAAGCCTGAAACGCGCTCAGCACCGAGGCTACCCGTCTGCGTCTGGTACGACGGATGACGTTGACCTCGCTGAGGATACTCAAGAACTCCATCCCTCCGCGGTGCGTGCTGAGAATCTCGCAGATGATATCGAAGGTAGAGTAGATCTGCGCTATGCGCGTGCTCATGTCCAGTAGCTCCTCGTGGCGAGCACGACTGATGTGCACGCGCTGGTCCAAGGTGTCTTCCCAGCGTACTGTGAAAACGAACGGGTCCTCCGTGCGGGTGAGAGTGAACACCAACCCCGACACCGCTTCGCGCGTGGAGTACCAATCCAGCAGACCGAAAATGAGCCGCTGGTCCTGATTCACATACACCTCAGTGAACCGCTCACCTGTCGACTCGTCCACGAAGGTCACCTGCTGGAACTTTGGTTGCTCCTGGAAAAAACCAGCAGGTATCTGGCACAGCGGGAAGGTGCCTATCTCCTTGTGACGTGCTTTGACCACACACTGCACGCTCTCGGGTATCGGGAAAATAGTCATCCTATCCTCTTCGTCATCGACATCCTGAGCGACCGGATCCAGAATATCGGAGCGTAGTGTGCCCGACAGTCCCTCGTCCTCAAGGTCAATCTCGAGCGGTTCACCTTGTTCGGTGTAGAACTGTACTTCGGGAAAGCGCAGGCTCTCTGGTATCTCGAAAAGATACGCTGGCAGGTTCTCTTTGTTGATGAACCGGGTGCCTCCCAGCCACATCACCCGCTCATCGTGCCTCAGCGACAGGGTGATGGTTTCAAGGTCGTTTGCGTAGGTGGGGTCGCTGGGGGTGAGGTCGAAGAAGGTACGAGCCAAATCCTCGGCGTTGACTATGCTTGTCGATTGCAGCACGCGCTGCACCATACCTTCGACGTCCTCTACCGACAACACCAGAGGTTCTGCCATCAGCTGCGCCAGGAGCCCCGACATCTGTTTGGCTTGAGGTCGTACCGAATCGACCCACTGGGGCACCCACTCCGCCAGCGCCCAGTGCGCCGTGGGGTTAAGAGTCCCGGCCTCCTGTAGAGGCAACGCTATGATGCCTTCCGCGTGCAACACGCTCTGATACGCCTGAAGTGCATGAAAGGATTCGGGACTGGTATACCACTGCAAGAACGCGATGAAGCGGGCAGACAGCGGAGCGCGCACCTCGCGTAGCAGAGCAACGACCGATGCAGGCGAACCATCGAACTGCGGGTGCTTTTGTAACATCTGTTGCGCTTCAGCGAAGTGTACATAGTTGTAGAACGCCACGTGCTCGGCGCTATCGTACCCGGTGTGTAGCAGCCACTCGCGCAAACCGATACGGTTGTCCGGCAGGCGGAAGAAATGCTCGTCAGACAGGCGATACACTACGACCGCCATCGCCTGTGGTGTGCGGTGGTATATCTCGGCGAGCAGATATGCAAGCGACTCCAGCGAAACCGGCTGCCCGGTGTCGCGCAGGATGCGCTCCACTACTGCGTGAACGGGGCGCGTGGGATCCTCGAAGCGAGTAGATACCGTCCACCGCCGCTCGGTGGATGTAAACAGGTCCGAGTTAGACCCCAGCACGTAGCGCAGGATGTCCATGTCCAGCGCAGGCAGGTTGCAAGCATCCTGTAGTTCCGACATCTTCGCAGGTTCTCTGAAGTGCAGTAGCGCATGTGCAACAGTTGCCCTCAGATAAGCCTGTGCAAATGCTTCCGCACCTTGTGTGGCGACAGGGTTGCTCACAGCAAGACCTCCTCCTTCTGTCCGGCGGTAACCGGTAAAGTGATAGTGCTATCGGCTATCAGGTCGTAAGCGGTGGCTTCAGTGATTCGCACAGTGATAAACTGACCCGGTTGCATTTGCCCCGCCCGTACTAATACGGCTCCATCCACTTCTGGCGCGTCGCGGAAGGAACGGGCTATCCACAGGTTATGCTGCTCTGGATGTGGCGCTTCCACCAGCACCTCCATTTCGCGCCCAATCCACGCCCGGTTGCGCTGCAGAGAGATGCGCTGTTGCAGGCGCATCAGGCGATTATACCGAGTCTCAGCCACACGAGGCGGCACGCGGTTGGGTAGATTTTGCGCGGGCGTACCGTCCTCCGGTGAAAAAATGAAAGCTCCCACGCGGTCCAGCTGTGCCTCCTCGAGGAAGGAAAGCAGGTTGGCGAAATGCCTATCAGTTTCACCCGGGAAGCCTACGATAAAAGTGCTGCGGATGGTCATGTCGGCGTTTGCCTCGCGCAGGCGGCGAATCAGCGCAAGGTAACGGTCTTTGCCCGCCGGACGCATCATCGCCTTCAGAATCTCATCGTCGGCGTGCTGGAGCGGTACATCTACGTACGGCAGTACACCACGCGTGTTTGCCAGAACGTCTATCACTTCGTCTGTTACGCGCGAGGGGTAGCAATAGAGCACACGAATCCAGCGAAACGTATTCATGCTGGCTAACTCGCGTAGCAGGTAGGGCAACATCTGCTTGCCGTACACGTCCAGTCCATACTGCGTGCTGTCCTGCGCGATAAGGTTGACCTCCTTCACGCCGCGCTGTGCCAGGTCTTCTGCTTCTGCCAGCACACGCTCGAGCGGTTTGCTGACATGTCCACCGCGGAAAGCGGGGATAGCACAGAAGGTGCACTTATGGTCGCAACCCTCGGATATCTTCAGGTACGCGCTCCAGGGGGCGGTCGAGAGGATGCGCGTGCCGGTTTGCGCCCAGCGGTGTTGCGGAGGAGTATGTTCCACTATCCGTTCGCCTTGCGCCAGAGTACGCTCCACCACCTCATGGATACGCGCCATCTGCCCTACGCCGATGAGGGCGTCCACCTCAGCAACCTGTTCCAGCAGCTTCTGTCCGTATCTCTGAGAGAGGCATCCGGCGACGATGACCTTCGCCCCACGGCGGCGTTTCCAGCGCAGTGCATCGCGAATGGCTGTTAGAGATTCCTCCTTTGCGCTGGCGATAAAGCCGCAGGTGTTGACGATGAGTACATCGGCGCGAGAGGGGTCAGCGGTCAGTGTGTAGCCATGCTCCGCCAGCACACCCAGCATCTCTTCGGCGTCCACCACGTTTTTGGCGCAGCCGAGGTTCACCACCGCCACCGAGGGAGATTGTTCATTGGAACGACCTGCTGTCATGCACTCCTCACAAAAAATCGCACTCACGTGCGCATCATAGTATACCATGTTCTCAGTGTACAGGTCAAAGAAGCCTCGAACTCGATCTGTAGTAAACATGACCCGGCTAACCCTTGCCGACGCGCCGTCCAGAGCGCAGGACTTCCCATCGTATGTGGCGAAACTTTTGCCGACCGAACTCGTCAGGCAACGAGGGCAAGCAGTATGGTAGAAGCGGCAGTAGCGGCTCCTCCGGTGCTGCAGATGCGGAATATCAGCAAACAGTATCCGGGCGTACAGGCGCTGGACAATGTGGATTTCGAGGTGCGCGCGGGTGAGGTGATGGCGCTGGTTGGCGAGAACGGCGCGGGCAAATCTACCCTGATGAAGATCCTCGCTGGGGCGGAAACGCGCGACAAAGGCGAAATCCTGCTGGACGGCACGCCTGCGCACATCACAAACCCATACGAAGCAATGCATCTCGGTGTTCGTATCATCTACCAGGAGTTCAACCTGGTACCCTACCTCAGCGCGGCTGAGAACATCTTCTTAGGGCGCGAACCGCGTTCGCGTATACCCGGCTTCGTGGACTTCCGTACCATGTACAGGCGTGCGCAGCAGCTAATAGATGAACTGGGCGTTCAAATAGATGTGCGTACTCCCGTGCAGTACCTCTCGGTAGCGCAGCAGCAGATGGTAGAAATCGCCAAAGCCATTTCTCAAAACGCGCGCGTACTGGCGATGGACGAACCCTCCGCTACCCTGACCGAACACGAGCTGCAGAACCTGTTTCGGCTCATTCGCCGACTCAAGGAACAGGGGGTAGGCATCATTTACATCTCGCACCGGCTGGAGGAAATCTTCGAGATTGCCGACCGGGTAACGGTGTTGCGCGACGGCAAGCTGGTGGGCGTGCGGCAGGTGGCAGAAACCAGCCGCGACGAGTTAATCCGCATGATGGTAGGGCGCGAAATCACCGAGCAGTTTCCTGTCCGTCACACGCAACGGGGCGATGTGGCACTGGAGGTGCGCCATCTGAGGCGCAAAGGGGTGCTGCACGACATCTCGTTGAAGGTGCATCGGGGCGAAATCGTTGGGCTGGCGGGTTTGGTAGGGGCTGGGCGCACTGAACTTGCCCGTGCTATCTTCGGTGCGGACCCCATCGACAGCGGCGAGATACTGCTTGAAGGCAAACCGGTGCGCATCCGTTCCCCCCAGGACGCCATCAGGTTAGGCATCGGCTTGATGACTGAAGACCGCAAGACGTTAGGACTTATCCTCAATATGACCCTGCGTGAGAACAGCACGCTGGCGAAGCTGAAGGCGTTGACGCGACTGGGGTTCGTTCTGTTGCGGCGCGAGCGGCAGGTTGCTGAGCAGTACGTGCGCGACCTGATGATACGCACCCCGTCCATTGAGCAGGCGGTGAAGAACCTCTCCGGCGGTAACCAGCAGAAGGTGGTTCTGGCAAAATGGTTGTTTACCCGCTCGAAAGTGCTGATATTTGACGAGCCGACACGCGGCATCGATGTGGGAGCGAAGGCGGAAATCTACCAGCTGATGAATCGCCTCGCTGAGCAGGGCGTGGCGATATTGATGATTTCCAGCGAACTGCCCGAGGTGCTGGGCATGAGCGACCGCATCCTGGTGATGCATCAGGGGCGAATCGCGGGCGAACTCTCGCGCGAAGAGGCGACTCAGGAACGCATCATGCACCTGGCTACCGGCGGAGGGTAATAGCTGGATAGCAAGGCTCCGTTCAAGCCGTCAGCCCCCTTGTAGTCCTCCCTCGCAAGAATGGGATAGCCCACTCTGCACCCAGTGTGTGGAGAGACAGGGTGGAGACTTTTTCGGCTCGCCAAGAGATTGGTACTCCAAAAGCAGCGGACGCAATGGAGCGCGCCCCTCCAGTGCCTGTCATGCTGAGCCGAAGGCGAAGCATCTCATGATGGGTTTTGGTTGCAACGGAGCGCGCCCCTCCAGTGACTGTCATGCTGAGCCGAAGGCGAAGCATCTCATGGCGACATTACAACAGGGGTCTTCACTTCGCCCAGAACGACAAAAGGTTTGGAGGGCGAGGCTCCTGCCAAGCCCCCCTGTCATGCTGAGCGCAAGCGAAGCATCTCATGATGGGTTTTGGTCGCGACGGAGCGCGACCCTCCAGTGCCTGTCATGCTGAGCCGAAGGCGAAGCATCTCCCAGATTCTTCGCTGATGCTCGGAATGACAATTGGAGGGCGAGGCTCCTGCCGAGCCGCTGAGTTAGAACCAGCGCAGTTGGAGGAAATGGCTTAGCCGCTGTAGCATACCACGTTCTCCTACCGCTGTCAATCCTCAAGTTCTCCCCTTCTCTGTGAGACCTACGGTTCATGCCGAATGTTGAAATCTTACAGACACAAGATGTGGGGGCACAGGCAGAGTTTCGTGGGAATTGACCACAACATCCAGTACTGGAGCCGACGAGGGGACTCGAACCCCTAACCTGCGGTTTACAAGACCGCTGCTCTGCCAGTTGAGCTACGTCGGCTCTCGGCATAAATTGTAGCACGATGGGGCGATGCTGTCAAGGTGTGCGGAGTTCTTGTGGCAGTTAGCACCTGCTAGACGGCTGGAGGAACGCACTCCGTCGAGCCACAGGCATCGCGATGCGGTCATAGTCTTACTGCAAAAAATCTTGATTATCAAATAAAACTTGCTTGACAAATTGGTCAACAGGTTTTATAATAGAAACACCATGAGCGCCATGAAACGGTTACCAACATACGTACTGTTGGCGGAGCGAATCAAAGCGGAGTGGATCAGCCGCCCTGATGTGCGTCCGGGGGATAGGCTACCCACGCAGCACCAGCTGCGTAAGATGCTCGGAGCCAGCCGCCCCACGGTGGCGAAAGCGCTGGCGTTACTTGCCGCGGAAGGTCTGGTCGAATCACGGCAAGGAAGCGGCGTGTACCTGCGCTCTGCGCCGTTGGCGAGCACGCGCACCCGCTTACTGAGCTTCATCGCGCCGCGTGCTCATGCTTTACTGGTGCTGCGTGCATACTACGGCATCGAGCGCCGTGCGCGTCAGCGAGGCTACCAGCTGCTGATGGCGAGCTCTGAGAACGATGTCCAGCATGAGCAAGAGCTCGTAGAACAGCACCTGCAGGCAGGGGCACAGGGAATTATCCTCTACCCTGTGACTCGCTGGAGGCACCAGCTGCCCGGGGACTACCTGCGCTATCGCTGGCGTGATGTGCCCATTGTCATCTTCGACATCGGCTACGAAGAGTGGGAACGCCCGATGGTGTTGTTTGACAACTTCAGATTGGGCTATGACATGACGCAAGCGCTGCTGACGCACGGGCACCAGCGTATCGCCTTCTTGCCCTTGAACCCGGACTGCCTGCACCGTTCTATCCACGAACGGCGCGAAGGGTGGCTGGCAGCAATGCAAGATGCCGGTGTGCCTGTTCCGCAGAGCTATCTGCAATGGGCGCCCCTAGAGCGGCGGGAGGAGAACATCGACAGCGAGGAGGTTGCCCATCAGCTGCTACAGCTCTCTCCTGTGCCCGATGCGCTTATTACATGGGAGGATAGTACGGCTGTATCTATCATCCGCGCACTGCAGAAGATGGGCGTAGCCGTGCCGGAGGAGATTCGCGTGGTGGGCTTCGACGATCTTGAATCCACCCACTTCTTCCAGCCCGCATTCCCCACCTCTCAACCCGATTTTACCCGACTGGGCGAAATCGCGGTGGAGGTGCTGGATGAGTGGCTCGATGGCAGGCAGTCCACGCCACGCACGTACATCCTGTCGGTTCCCGTTTTGTGGCGCGAGCCGCGCACGCTGCGGCGCATTCGTTCTCAAGAGGGAGGTTCTGAGCATGAAACGTGAGGTTTCGCCCGTGACCGCCGCGATTGTGATTGTGGTAGTCCTGCTGGTTGTCGGCGCGGCGTACTGGCTCCTCGCCGAAAGGCGGGCTGGAGGTGCAGCGGCGGAAGCGCCTACGGTCCCAGCTGATGTACAGGCAGAGTTCCAGCGTAGAATGGGCGGGATGACTCCGGGTGGACAACCCGCTCCAGCTCCCGGTCGCTAACAAAATCAACCACACTCAAACAAGGAGGGTATTCACATGAAGCGACATGCTTTCACGCTCATCGAGCTGCTTGTGGTCATCGCGATTATTGCGATCCTGGCAGCGATCCTGTTCCCCGTATTCGCTCAGGCGCGGGAAAAGGCACGGCAAACCTCCTGTCTGTCCAACTTCAAGCAGATAGGGCTGTCGGTGCGCATGTACTCGCAGGATTACGACGAGAGGTTCCCCATGGGCACCTACCCCGGACCGCGCAACTGGGAAGTAAACCCCAGAGTCAACCCTTACAGCGGGGTGAGCCTTCCCGGTGCGGACAACCTATGTCTTGACCACGGCCCCGGGCTGGGCTGGCCAGGCGGCGCGTGGGTCGGGTTTAACCCAGGAGACGGTGGTCCCGACTACACGGGATGCGCCTATGGTGGCGAGTTCTATCGCACGCTGATGACCGTGCAGCTGGGTCCGTACCAGAAGAACAAGAACATCTGGTACTGCCCGTCGGACCGTACCTCCGAGCCCAGCACGCTGCACATGCGCCATGGCTGGCAGTCGTACCAGTGGTTCCCCAACTGGATTTACAACTCGTGGTGCCCCGGTAGCAGCTGGGGCTACCCCGGTCCGTTTCCCTGTGTGAGGTATCCCGACGGTACGTTCAAGAACCTTGCGGATATGCCGCCGGATGAGAAGTCAGACTATATCGCTGAGCGCATCCTGTTCTCTGAGCGCGGCATCTTCGGCTGGGATGGCGCCGACGCCTCCGATCCAAACAGGCGAACCATTTACAACCACTCGCAGGGGTACAATGCGGTCTTCTTTGATGGCCACGCTAAACTGATTAACTACGGTCGTAAATGGACGACCATCCCCGCTAGCGGCTGGCCGCCCGATCGAGCACCGCAGTAGTACCGGTTCGACCTTACCCCCCTCCCCTCTCCTCGCAGGAGAGGGGAGCCGTCTTCCCCTTCCCGCGTAGGGAAGGGAGACAGGGGGTCAGGCAGCGATAGACATGTCCCAGCCATCCACTGTTATCTTCCTCGCTACCGTTAGCGGCAACTACCGCGAGGGCTTCCAACGGCTCGCGCGCGAGTACGAACGCCTCCACCCCAGCGTGCAGGTAAAGATCCAGGTAATGCCCGTCAATGGTTACGAAACATGGTTGCGCACACAAATCCCCGGCGCAGGTGACCGCGCCCCCGACCTGTTCAACGCCAACTACGCCTGGGGCATGTATGAGAAAGGGTTGCTGGTGAACCTCGCTTCATACCTGAGCTGGCGCAACCCGTATACAGGCAAGGCATGGATAGAGGGGCTGAACCCACAGTTCATCGAGAAGTACAAAACCGCTGGTGGCGTCTCGTTCATCCCTGTGGACTTCGTGGAGATAGCTTTCTACTACAACGTTACCCTGTTCCACCGACTGGGGTTGCAAACGCCACGCACATGGGAGGGGATGCTGAACATCGCCGAACGCATCCGCGCCGCGGGCTATCTGCCGTTCGCGGTGCCCGGCAACGCCGACTCCTACTGGTCGGGCACGGTGGGCTGGATTGTACGCTTTTTCACCGATGCCTACACGCGAGAATGGGTGCCGCTGGTGATGTCGCGCCCGGGCGACTGGGACTACGACCCTGCACGCAACGCCCGTTTCCGCCTGAACCTGAGCGACCCCTACAACGACTCGCTGGTCATCATCAACAGCGAGCGGTTGCTGGACGCAGTGCGCAGGCGTGTCATCCGCTTTGACGGGGAGCGTTTCGCGGAGTTGTATGCCCGCATCAAAGCCTTCTCGCGCTACTGGCAAAGGGGTTTTCACGGCGCAAACTCGGGTACGGCTTACAATCTGTTCCTGACGGGTCGCGCGGCGATTCTGCTGGAAGGCTCGTGGCTTATCGGCGACCTGATGCAGGACATGGCAGACCTCCCCCCTCGCGCGCGTTTCGAGTGGGGCGTGTTTGCCGTGCCGCCGCTTACCACCTCGCGCTTCCATATCCCGCCGTTTCGCGGTGTGGGGGGACCGGGACTGGTGCTGGGCGTAGTGAAGAAGAACCCACAGCAGACGGAGCGCGTCGTGGATTTTCTCATGTTTCTTACCAGCCCGCAGGGGGCGCAGATTCTGGTGGATGAGGCAGTGCGCCACCGTCGCCCGCTCAGCGGTCCGATGCTTATCCCAGGGGTGAAGTTGCCTCCCGAACTGCAGTCGTACTACCGTCCATTTGAAGGCAGGGGCTTTGAGAAGCTCTCCTTCCGTGGGCTGATGGACGAGCAGGAGTCGATATGGCAGTGGACGGTATGGGCACAGCGGTATATGGAGGGGCGTGTGTCGTTACAGGAGTTCCTCAAAAGGTATCAGCGATTGATGGAGGAGGCGGTGCCTCGCATCGTCTCCCTGCAGAAGCTGGACATGAACCCGCGCACGAAGGATACGCCCTCATGAACCCGAGACGTACTCCCATAGTGGTTGTTGCGCTAATGCTGGCGCCGACGCTAATACTGCTCGCGCTGTTCAATTACTACCCCGCGGTGCTGGGCTTGTCGCGCGCATTCACCCGCTGGGAAATGGGCGAAGACCCGCGGTGGATTGGGATGGGCAACTTCGTGGCGATGTGGCACGATGAGTTTCTGCGTCTCAGCCTGCGTAACCTGTTCATGCTGCTGGTTGCCAACGTGCTGAAGACGCTAACGATGCCCCTGCTGGTAGCTGAGCTGCTAATGAGCCTGCGCTCGCTGCGATGGCAATACATCCTGCGCACCGCCTTCATCCTGCCGATGGTAGTGCCCGGCATGGTAACCATGTTGCTATGGAGTTTTATCTATGACGGCAGCGTCGGCTTACTCAATCAGGTGTTAGAAGCGGCTGGTATGGGTGCGCTGGCTCGTTCGTGGCTTGGCGAGTCGGCAACTGCACTGTGGGCGATTATCGGTATCGGTTTCCCATGGGCAGGCGGTCTGGCTCTGCTTATCTACCTTGCAGGGTTGAACCAGATTTCGGGCGATGTGTGGGATTCCTGTCAGGTAGATGGGGTAAGTGGGCTGAAGCGGGTATGGTATGTAGACCTGCCCTTGCTGCTGCCCCAGGCTCGCCTGCTGGTGATACTCACGCTCATTGGCACGATGCAGGATTTCGGCAGCATCCTGATTCTGACTGGCGGGGGTCCAGGTTTGGCGACGCATGTGCCTGCGCTGCACATGTACTTTCAAGCATTCCGTTTCGGGCACTACGGCTACGCCGCCGCGATTGGCTTAACGCTGTTTATAGCGATATTTGCGCTCTCGTTGCTGAATCTGCTCTGGGGCAGGAGGTTAGAGAAGTTAGCATGAGACCGTCGCGCGACGCTCGTCGTGCAGGCTTCGGCCCGATTCAGCGCTCTGAAGTGCACGCTACAAACGTGGAGAAGAGAGGTTCGAGAAGTCGTCCTCGTCTGTCGGATGTTCTCTGCTGGACAGCATTGCTCATCTTGCTGGGCATGTCGCTGTTGCCGTTCGCGATGATGCTCCTGCTCTCGCTCAAGACCAACGCCGACATTTTCACTCGCTTTTGGGGCTTGCCTCAGCCTGCGCGTTGGGATTTCTACCGCGAAGCCGCTGTTGCGCTCAGAGGCTATCTACTGAACACCCTCATCGTTACTGTTGTGGTAGTGCCGGGCGTTTTACTGTTCAGCTCGCTGGCGGGCTACGCACTGGCGCGGCTCCATTTCCGCGGACGGGACGAAGTGTTTGCGCTGATAGTGGCTCTAATGGTGGTACCGGGCATCCTCACGCTCATCCCCACCTATGCCCTCGTGCAGAGCATGGGGTTGCTCAATACGCGCTGGGCGCTGATACTGCCCTATCTCGCAGGCGGACAGGTCTTAGGCGTGGTGCTATGTCGCACCTTCTTCGCCAGCCTGCCCGACGAGCTGTTCGAAGCCATGCGGCTGGACGGCGCAGGCGATTTCCAGATTTATCGCTATCTCGCCCTGCCGCTCTCCCTACCCACTTTGGCAACGATTGCTATTATGAGCACACTGGGCATCTACAACGACTACATCTGGCCGCTCGTTACCATCAGCGACAGCAACCTGCAGACCTTCACCGTCGGCGTCACCCGCTTCGCGGGCGAGTTCAACCTGGACTACGGTCCCACCCTGGCGGGATATGTAATCGGCAGCCTGCCGCTGATTGTTCTGTTCGCGATAGGAATGCGCGCCTTCGTGCAGGGCGTCACCAGCGGTGCGCTGAAAGCATAAGACACTTTGCCAACCTGCGCGCCGTCCAGCCGCCGATTCTCCCCTCGCTCTTACTCGTCTCCTATCGCGCCGAAGTTGCGTACCAGGATACCGAAGTCGAACAGCGTGATGTCCTCGTCCCCATCCAGATCGGCGTCAGCGTTCCAGTTGTCATCTCCAGGCACACTGCCAAATGCCGCCACCAGCGCGCCGAAGTCAAACAACGTCACCTCGTTGTCGCCGTCGATGTCGCCATTGGTCAGCGCAACGTTTACTCCCGTCACGTCGGCGTCGTGGATGACAACCCCAGACACCACTACCCGTAGCCAGTGACTGGCTTTGAAAGCAACATCATAGGTGCCGGGCGAGACGTTAGCGAGAGTGTAGTTGCCGCTGGAATCAGTGTAGAGCGTTTCGGTGCGCACTGGCGCGCCATCCTGTCGCAGCTGTACGGTGATGGGTACCTGTGTTACATCGCCTCCGAAGTCGCCCAGCTGCACATTACCTCTAATGTTAAACGTCGCCGGTCGCGGGATTAGCGTCAGCTCCAGACGGGGCGGCGGGATGGTGGCATGGTTATACCCGGCATAAGTGGCAGCAACGGTATCTTCCGCAGGCGTTACAACCAGGCGAATTCTGCTGGCAGAGTTAATCCGGCTAAGCAGATAGGGTTTCGCTCCAGCAGGTAGGGATAGGCTGTAGGTAAACAGGTCGCCCGCAGTGCCTTTCGTATAAGTTCCTTCGCCCAGAAGATGTAACGGAGCCAGCTGTGTGCCTACCCCATCGGGCAGAGCGGTAGCGTTCCAGCGCAACGGTGAAGTGCCCGGCTCGATGTCGGTGGTGGTGTCCTCGCTCAGCCAGAAACGCACCCTACCGTTCGCACTGAAGGCAGCTGGTGCATCGTAGAGCTTGAGCGTAATCCCGACGATGTCCACTATTGGGCGGAGCAAGCCGAAGTCGGCGGCGTTGAAATCTACCACGCCGAAGCTGGCGAAGTTACCGAAGTTGTTGCCTTCGATGTTGAAGAATCGCTTCCCGTTGACCCCTGTGCGCGGGCCAGCGGGCTGAATCGTAGCGTTGTTCACGGCGTTCGCGCCAACCTGAATCTGAGCAAACGCCGCAAGCGTGCTACACAGCAAGACGACAACAGCCAGCAAGGCACGCAATCGCATAGCCAGAACCCTCCTCCTTTCCAGATCTGAGCGTACGCCTCCATTATAGCACGCCTGTCGCAAAACACAAGCGCCGGATATGTGAAGGTTTGGTTAAGCTTTTAGCCCGGTGGCAACTGCGCCCGAATTGGGGTACACTCGATTCAGCGAACGATCTCGCTACCGGTGGCAACTGCAGGGGCGTTCGTTGCGTCTTAACATTCTGAAGGAGGGTGGTACATCCATGCCTGTGGAGCAACAAGAGGCGGTGGAAACCATTCGTATCCAGCTTAACTTCCCGCTGGAGCGGGTGAAAGAGCCTATCGTCTACCGGCTGGTAAAAGACTTCGACCTGATACCCAATATCCGTCGGGCGAACATCGACCCGCATATTGGGGGCTTTGTCTTTCTGGAGCTCACGGGTTCGTCAGCGCAGCTGCACCGCGCAATCGAGTTCCTGAAGGAACAAGGCATCACTGTCAGCACCATCGGCGTCAATGGCGCCGAAGAGTGGGTGGTGGGATGAGCACCGAGTCTGCAGCGTACCTGTTACCGGTAGAGGAAGACGAAGCGGTCGCCTCCGTCGGCGAAAACATCGTGAAGCATTTTTTCACTTTCGCATCGCCGGAGGAGCCGTTTGTGCTGGAGAATAGACAAACGCTGACGCGCGTGGACGTGGCGTACGAGGTATACGGCGAATTGAACGCTACCCGCGATAACGCCATCCTGGTGCTGCACGGGCTCACAGGTAGCTCGCACGCAGCAGGCAAGTATGCGCCGTATAACCGTACCGTTGGCTACTGGGATGGGTTAATCGGACCAGGCAAAGTGTTCGACACCGAGAAATACTGCGTCATCGCGCCCAACGTGCTGGGCAGCTGTCGCGGTAGTACCGGACCAGCCTCCATCGATCCGCGTACGGGCAAGCCCTATGGTTTGCGCTTCCCTATCGTGACTATCCGTGACATGGTACGCGTGCAACGGGTGCTGTTAAACCATCTGGGCGTGCGAAGACTGAAGCTGGTCACCGGCGGTTCGATGGGTGGGATGCAGGCGATGGAATGGGCGGTGATGTATCCGGACTACATGGATGCGGTGGCTCCCATCGCTTGCAGTGCGCGTCTATCAGCGCAAGCCATCGCCTTCAACGAGGTGGGCAGACGAGCCATCATGCTTGACCCGAACTGGCGCAAGGGCGAGTACTACGAGGATGGCGTTAAACCCCATCAAGGGCTCGCGCTCGCGCGAATGATAGGAACCATCACCTACCTGTCGGACGAGATTATGCAGCAGGTGTTCGGACGCAAACCTGCCAGCGAGGAGAGCGCGCTGGAGCACGACCTGCACGCCCGCTTCGACGTGGAGCGATACCTGCACGACGAGGGCGACAAACTGCTTAAGCGTGACTTCGATGCCAATAGCTACCTCTACCTGTGCAAGGCGATGGACCTGCATGACGTCAGCCGCGGCTATGCCAGTCTGGAGGAGGCGCTTAGCCGTATTCAGGCGCGCGTACTGCTCATCTCGATACGCTCCGACATCCTTTTCCCGCCCTACGTGATGCGCGAGATACACGAGATGTTGAAACGTTTGGGCAAGCGTTCGGAGTATTTCGAGATGGATTCCGCCTACGGGCATGATGCGTTTCTGGTGGAGTACCGCAAGATGATACCGCCGCTCCGTCATCTGATGCAGCAACTGGAGGAAGAGTGCCGATGACACCGGTTATCGAAGTGCAAGACGTACACAAGACCTACATTCTGGGCAAGACGCACGTACACGCCCTGCGCGGAGTTTCACTGAAGGTGTACCCGGGCGAGTTTGTGGCGATTATGGGACCTTCGGGTTCCGGCAAATCTACCTTCATGAACATTATCGGATGCCTCGACCGCCCGACCAGCGGTTCGTACAAGCTGGATGGCATCGAGGTCGCCAGGTTGAACGATAACCAGCTGGCGGAGATACGCAACCGCAAAATCGGCTTCGTGTTCCAGCAGTTCAACCTGCTGCCACGAGCTACCGCCCTGCGCAACGTGGAGTTGCCCTTGCTGTACAACGGACGATTCCGCGACCGCCACGAGCGAGCCAAACGCGCGCTGGAGGCAGTGGGACTGGCGCACCGCATCAACTCCCGTCCTAACGAGCTATCGGGGGGCGAGCAGCAGCGCGTCGCCATCGCCCGCGCGCTGGTAAACGAGCCTGCGGTGATTCTGGCGGACGAGCCCACAGGTAATCTCGACTCCCGCCGTGGCGAAGAGATTATGGCTATCTTCCAGAAGCTCAACGACGAAGGCAAGGTTATCGTACTGGTTACGCACGAGTGGGATATTGCCCGCCATGCAAAGCGAATCGTGCGCTTCCGCGATGGTAAGATCGTGGGGGATGAGCCGGTGACCGAACGGCTGGTTGCGGAGGAGATACTGAAGACTCTTCCCGCAGTGGAGGATGAGGAGGAAGAGGTGGTGACCGCCTGATGGGGCGTGGTTCCTGAACGAGGAGAGAACGATTATCGGCAACGGTTCTGTCCGTCCATACGAGCAGAGTGCCGGTGCAGAGGCGTACGTCTGGATGCGGACAGAAAAAAGGGCGGGTTATGGGCGAGAGGAGGTGCGCCCTGTGGAAAGAATCGGCATCTTCATTGATGGTCCCAACCTGACCTACACTATGCAGCAGCTGGGCTGGGACATCGATTTCGGCAAACTGTTGCGTTACTTCTCGCGAGGAGGCAGATTGCTACGTGCTTTCTACTATGCATCGCGTCGGGAAGGCGAGTTCGACCCGATGCTGAGCTTCCTGGATTATCTGGACTATAATGGCTACACAGTGGTCACTAAACCGCAGAAGCGCTACTATAACCCCGCGACAGGACAGTACGAGATCAAAGGTAATATGGATATCGAGCTTGCTATCGACATGCTCCTGCTGGCGGACCATATCGACCGCGCCGTGTTGTTCAGCGGGGATGGCGACTTCCGGAGGCTGGTGGAAGCGGTGCAGATGAAGGGGGTGCGCGTGGTGGTAGTCAGTACCATTCGCACGCTCTCCCCCATGATAGCCGACGAGCTGCGCCGACAGGCAGATGAGTTTATAGACCTTGCGGATGAGGAAGTCAAGCGCGAAATCATTCGCGCCTGAGGTGAGGTATGACTACTGCCCCGCGCTGGCGAAGGCTACTGCGAGCAAGTCTGGTAGTGCTCGCGATAGGGGGGGTGTTGCTGTTTATACCGCTGCCTATGCTGCCTGCCAGCGTGCTCACCTATCGACAGGCGCTGGTGGTGTTTGGCATTGTGGTTGCGCTGGGCAAACTCCTCTACGATACTCTCTTCTACGACCACTACTGGCCCTGAGATTGAGGGTGTTCGCGAAACTGTTCGAGTGATACCACGATTGGCTTCCCTATCACCTTCAGCATGTCGCCACTCAGAGGGTATCCCCCGCCCAGCGCTCCTACCAGCTCTCCACCGTCTGCTCCAGGCTCATCCCTCGCGTATACATCTGCCAGTATGCCCACTCAGGGGCTACCTCCCTCGGCTTCAGAGGGGATCGCCTCTTTGCGCCTACCTCCTGTTTGGAGTATAATACGTTCGGGCCTGGTTTGCTACAGGCATCCCTTTACCTTATCCCCCGATTTGGGTCGGGGGTCAGGATGCACCATATCTTCGCAATAGAGCATCTGGAACCGGGTAGCGATGACAACAGAACTCCTGTCTCAAATAACGGATGAGCTGGGTACAGTGCTCGAGAAACCTGTCGCGGAAAAGCTGGCGCAGGTCATGGTCTCGGTGTACAGTCGCCTGCACGAAAGTCTCGTGCTGCAGCGACTTGACGCTTTGGAGAATGCCCTGCGCCGCGCCCACGAGGAACTGGCGCGCCGTGTTGAGGAACAGCTGGCAGCGCACCGGCGCGAGACGGATGACCGCTTCCGTGAACTGCGCGAAGAGTTTGCCGAGTATCGCAAAGAGACGGATCGGCGGTTTGTGGAACTCCGTGAAGCGCAGCAGCAGATGTACGCTGAGTTTCAGGAGTATCGCAAGGAGACGGATCGGCGGTTTGTGGAACTCCGTGAAGCGCAGCAGCAGATGTACGCCGAGTTCCAGGAATATCGCAAACAGACCGATGACCGCTTCCGCGAACTGCGCGAAGAGTTTGCCGAGTATCGCAAAGAGACCGATCGGCGTTTCCTGGAGTTGCGCGAGGAGCTGCAGGATCTGCGCAAAGAGACCGACAGGCGTTTCCTGGAGTTGCGCGAGGAGTTCCAGGAATTTCGCAAGGAAACGGACGAGCGGTTCCGCGAACTTGCTGAAACCGTACGTCTGACGCAGGAGGCGTTGCGCGACCTCGCGCTCACGGTGAAAGACCTGCAGAAGCAGGTGGGTGGATTGTCGCAAACGGTGGGCTATGTTCTGGAAAACGAGGCGATGAAAGCGCTGCCCGAGCTGCTCTTGCGAGACTATGGTTTGCAGGTAGTGGGTCGCCTCAAGCGGCAATACGTTCTGGACAGCGCAGGTCGCCCTATCGAGGTAAACATCTTCGGCACGGCAACCCGCGACGGTGAGCAGGTGACTCTTATTGGAGAGAGCAAATCACAGCTTTCCAAAAACGACATCGACCGTTTCCTGCATCGCACGGTGGAGGCTTTACGCGCGGTTTACCCGAACATCCTGCCGATTGTGGTCACGCACATTACCTCGGAACCTGACGCAGAAGAGTATGCACGTAGCCTGGGCGTGGCGGTGTACTACTCGTATGAGTTTTAGGTTAGAGCCGAAGCGCGGGGGTGGTTGTGCACACCAGCGCGGAGTCCGCCGGTAGTCAATCACCTCCCGCCTGAAGATGTCACCTCCACCTCGTACCAGAAAGTCTTCTCGTTACCGATAGCGATTTTGCCGTCGGCGACCGGCAGGGTCTTGCCTGTGCGTCTACCATGATGGTCCAGAACGTGTATCCTTACCGCGCGAATGCCTTTCAGCGTAATGGTTGCCCGAACGGGTTCAAGTAAGACAGGCGGTTTGCCCTCGTCCAGCAGGGAGGTTCGCGAGGGGTTGTAGACCTGCCCGCTATTTTCCGCTCGTGCCACCGTTGTTAACAACAGACGCCTGGAACGTGCTATCGGCTGGTCGTCCAGACTGCTCAGCACCACCTGGCAGAAGGGCGTCTGCGCCTCGATGCGCAGGTGCTGACATTCCAGCGTTTTGCCTCCTATGAAGCCCACCGCTCCCTGTGTGCGCGGCGCATTGATGAGGAATACGCCTTCGCGGTTCCAGCGCAGCAACCCATGCTGGCTGGTGAAGTCGTCGTCTGGTACATCGGGCACTGGCTTTTGTGGGGCGTCTTGCTTACACGCTACACGCTGCATCAGCATCAGACCACCGGGTACCGTATCGCCCATCGGACGCAGCAGCCAATCGTCGGCGCGCTTGAAGGAGTAAAGGTAGCTTTCTTTAGTGGGGGGCACGTCGTTGCGCAAGAACACCAGTGCAGCAGGCACTCGCGCCGCCATCACGTGCGGTTTGTTGCCCACGTCGAAGCTGCCCGCCATGCGCGGCGCCCAGTCGCCGCCAGAGTAATCGAACTGCAACAGTCCATCCCAATCCTGCATCGAGCCGTAAGCCGCCATCAGCAGAGGAGCTTCGGAAATCCACTCGTTCATCCAGCAGTTGTTCCACTCGGTGACAATAAAAGGCATCCCTTCCATCTGCTGGCGTCCCATCCAGGTAAGCGTGGAACCTGCAGGCTGTTTGACCATCGGGCTGTTGTTGAAGCGGTTGGTAGGAGAATAACCGCCCTGTGGGTGATCCCAGTAGGCGTGCCGGTCGATATAGTCCAGCTGCGCGTTGGAGAGCACGTCACCCACCCAGTTCTCCCAGTGGTTGCTTCCTGCAATGGGCACTTTCACACCGATAGAGCGCAGGTAGTCGTAAATCTCCTTGTAAGTCGCCGTTTGCAACTCGTAGAGGAACCTGCCGACCGTCGCATTGCGCTGGCGTAGCAGTTCAGGCACGCTCCCCTGTGGACGGTTGATGCCTTGCTTACCACACCATTCAGTGAACAGGTCGTTGATCTCCTGAATGTACGAAGGGGGCAGCGCGCTATAACCGCCCGCCCAGAACAGCGTGCTCTCGTTGATAATCTCCATCATCGCAACGGTGGGCTCGTCTACGTAACGAGTCTTCGTGTAGGGGTTGTAGTGAGTGAGCAGGTCGTGCGCATACTTCTTCTGCAGATCGATGAGCCTGCGGTTGTAGTGCGCAGCAACCTTCGCGCCGTTCTCGAGCGTTTCCCAGTCGCGCACGCCGTCATCGCGCAGGAATTTGCGGTGTACCAAGAGGTCCATGTAGATGTAGATGCCATGCCGCTTGCACTGGTAGATGAAGTAATCGAGCCTGTCCAGCATCTCCGGCGACAGGTTGAGCGTGCTGGTGGGGTGGTTGCCAAAGATGTTCGGTTGCGCCCAGCTGGCATCCATGTGGTGCAGACGCACCATGTTGCAACCAAACTTGGCGAGGCGTGCGGCGGTACGCTCGGCGGTGGTTTTGTCCATAAACACGTTGCCTGCCACGATGTTTACTCCCCAAAAGCGCACTGGTGTGCCATCTTTGAACACAAATTTGCCATCCTTAACGGTGACGAAACCATGTTTGCCCGCAGGGCGGTGCAGATAGCGCGAGAGGTCAACAGTGGCAGGTTTGGTATAGTCGTCGGGAGAGCCGTCCAGCGGATACCAGTCGCGTGTGTCAGTTCGTGATTCGGTAATCGGTTGGAGTGGGTTGTTCTGCACGTCAAACGCCTCCAGTCGCAGGTCATCATACCACGCCGTGCCGGTTGCGTTATGCAAACCCGCGATAAAGGAGACGCGCACTGCGCCCTCTGGCACGTCATAGTCGCGAGTGTAAAATGTCCACTCGGTCGTCCCCTCTACGTCGAAGCTGGGCGGATAACCGCCGACCAGCTCGCCCCTTGCGTTGTGGAAGGTTATTTGCAACCGTGCTTTCTCCCAAGGGTTTGCACCCATCCTCACGTTTTGAGTGCGCATCCAGCCGGAGAGCCTGACACGCTTCGTCCCTTCAGGAAGCGGACAATCCTGTCCAGTGACTGTCCATCCAGGCGATCTCGTGGAGATGTGCAGGCAACCGCTTCCCTCTCTGGCGCCTTCGCTCACCACCTGCGCCTCCCCGGGCAACGACCAGCCTGTTGCTCCGCGCTCAAAGTCGCCGTTCAGAAGCATGTTGGGCGCACTGCCAACGGGCAAGGCGGTCGCCAATACACATAGAACCATCCACAATCGCATCGCTTCGCCTCCTCTTAAACGTTTCAGGTAACGCTTTCGTGAGGCAATAGAAAATTCCTGCCAAGAATTGACCGGCAAGCTGCTTTTGACGTACAATCAAAATAGCTATGTCGCTCGCCAGCACTCACAAACAGGAATCATGGCGTGCGCTGTGTGAGTATCGTCAGATGCTCTCCAGATGCACCGACGAGGAGCTGCAGGACGTATACTTCCATGTCGACATACTGCAGTATCCGGAGCGGTATCGTGCGATTCTGGACGAGTTGAGCCGTCGCGGTCTGCAGCCTGTTGCAGGCATCGAACCCCACGTGTCTCTCACCGACATCCCTGAGCGGGTGTTCGCTGTGCCTGTCCTGCGAACCTATCCTGCAATTGCAGCTATAACAGCTTCAGCGATACTTATGGTGTACACAGCGCTGGTCACCTTCCTCTTCTGCTTGCCGATTTACCTTTTGGCAGTACCATTCAAGGTATTGAACCAGCAGAGCGCGTTTTTCTACCTGCTTTGCTTTCCTTTCGCGCCGCTGAGCGCGATGGGCTTTGGCAGGCGGGCAGGAGGCAGAGGCTGGTATAGCGTGGCGGTTGTACTCGGCGTAGCGCTGGGCGTTGCGATGTTTTTGTACACTGGGGCACTACACACGGTGGTGCAGGCGCTGTTCCGCTCTGGTGCCGGAGGTGGTTTTTCGCTGCCGCTGGCATATTGACCGTCTTGATTTTTGGCGTACAGTCCCGTATAATTGCCGTGGAGGACGGGATGTCGCGCTGGCAACGTGTCACGCAACAACGTTTCTGTTTCGTTACCAGGGTCAAAAGAGGTAGTTTTTTATGCCTGCCAGCACCACGATAGAAATCAAGATCTCGCAAGACGATCTAAAGATAGAGCCGGGTGGCACAGCACAACTGCAGATTGAGATCGCTAACACTTCCGACCAGCCGGATACCATCGGTCTGGAAGTGGAAGGGCTAGATTACGAGTGGGTAGCAATACCCGTGCCGACGATTACACTGGATGCGCAGACACGGAGCACGGAAAAAATTTTGCTAAAAGTACCCCGCCGCAGCGAGAGTACAGCAGGAGCCCACCCTTTCGTAGTGCGTGCTCGCTCGCTGGAAACAGGCGCCACCGCTGTCGCCCCTGTAACATTATTGGTGGAGCCGTTTGCCGCGTTGTCGGTAGAGCTGTACCCACGCCGCGGCGTGTGCTCTTACTGGAAACCCGTCAGCGAGTTCGAGGTTACGGTACACAATTTAGGCAACACCCCGCTGGACGTGCGTCTCTATGCAAGCGACCCCGACGACGTAGGAGTGTACACCTTCGAACGCGAGGTGCTAAGCCTGCAGGCAGGGGCATCGGAAACAGTCATACTGAGCGCGGAACCGTCTCGCCGTGCAATGGTCGGGCGCAGCCAAATTGCCTCGTTCACTATCACCGCGCGGTGTGTAGATAACGCTTACGTCGCGGTGCACACACAAGGGCAGCTGTACACCCGTCCTCTAGTTTCTCCAGTCACGCTGGGCGTGCTGGCTTTGCTCCTGCTTGCGCTGGGTGTGTGGGCTTTTACCCGCCCCAAGCCGGTAGAGATACTGGAATTCGCTGTGGAACCGTCTGTTATCCAGCAGGGAGGCACCGCGGTACTTCGCTGGCATGTGGCGAACGCTTCCGAAATCAGCATTACCCCTGATATCGGTGTGGTAAAAGAAAGCGCAGGCAGCAGACAGGTGCTCCCTTCGCAAACCACCACATATCACCTGGTAGCGCGAGGGCGCGGGGGAGTTGTCGAGCAGGAGATAGTGCTGACTGTCCAGCCTGCACCAGAACCCCCTCCGCCAGCTATCCTGGCGTTCAAGGCGGAGCCGCCTCAGATAACCAAGGGTGACACCGTCAACCTGATATGGCAGGTGCAAAACGCCACCAAACTGCTGCTCAGCCCCATTGGAGAACTGGACCCTCTGCTCACCTCCGTGCGGGATACGCCCGCTGTCACTACTACCTACACGCTGGTAGCCATCAATAGTGCAGGGCAGAAAGTGGAAAAGAAGGTCACCGTGAAAGTGCGTGACCCGAACGCGCTGGAGGTGCTGGAGTTCAGGGCGGAACCTTCAGTCATTACCGCGGGAGGAACGGTTACTCTACGATGGCGAGTGCAGGCTGCCTCACGAGTGGTGATCGATAACGGGGTAGGTGAAGTGGCGCCACAGGGGGAAACGGTCGTCTCGCCTGCAGGAGATACCACGTACACCCTCACCGCGACCAATGATGCTGGCGACGTAGTGACCAGAAGCGTGAAGGTGACGGTAACCGCCACCCCACCAGTGACCACGCCCCCCTCAGTCAATCCGACACAACCGGGGCGATAGTGTAAAGGTAAGCGCCCCCCGGCGCCCTCTGTGAGGCAGTGCTTCTGTCTTTCACCAGACGGAGCGAGGCTGCGCTTTTCAGAAGATACCAACCGCCTCGAGGCAGTCGCCAGACGGATTGCGTTGCTTGCCAGCGCGTCTTGCCCTGCTGCAGTGACGCTTTCTTGTCTTCGGTCTCGATACGCCATTGCCCGGACGGCAACCACACCTGAGTTGCTTCGCTGAGAGGGCTAAGCTGCAATGTATCCGCCTCGCTGACCGCTTCCATAAAAGCCCTCCATAGCGCAGTAGGCTGGGGTTCAGTCAGACGCGCGAAGGTCGCCCGAAGCATGGCGCTACTGTACACGCCGTCGACATATAACACCATTCCGATTAGCGCGCCCATTCCAGCGGCGTCCGTGCGATGGAACTCTTTCTCTGGAAAGCCTCCTGTCATCCATCTCTGGCGCAGAGGTAAACAGCGATGTTGCACGAAGCTGCGCACATCCGAGGCAGAGG